>JAUIEE010000023.1 GCA_030428965.1 bacterium
GCAGGCCGTCCGCCTCGGCGTCCCCGTGGTCATCCACGAGATGCGCCCGAACCAGGGCACCTTCGCCCACCGCACCGGCAACCTCGCCGAGATGGTCTGCTCGAACTCGTTCCGCTCGGACGACGACGAGCAGAACGCCGTCGGGCTGCTGCACTGGGAAATGCGGCAGGCAGGCGGGCTGATCATGGAGATGGCCGACACCCATGCCCTGCCCGCGGGCGGTGCGCTGGCGGTCGACCGCGACGCCTTCTCGGAGGCGGTGACCGACCGCCTGCGCCGCCATCCGCTGGTGTCCGTGACCGGGGACGAGATCACGTCGATCCCGCGTGACGGCCGCTGGATCATCGCGACCGGACCGCTGACCTCGTCCGCGCTGGCCGAGGCGAGCCAGCGTCCGTTGGGGCTGAAGCGCGCAGCGCTCGCCGCGCGGCCGTGACCGGTGAGCACCCGGGGAGCATTCTTGTAGTGGCGCAGGTCGTATAGGTAGAGGTTGCCATCCCCACAGGCGGCCAGGAGTCTCTCGCCGGTTCGGTCGTAATCTACGTCGAGCACGCCGCGCCACCACCAGTGGGCTTCGCGCGTCATCTCGCCGCCACCGGCGGCCAGGACCTTCGGCCGCTTCGGGCGGTCGAGCTCCCAGATGCGGAGCCGGTTGTCGCGGCATCCGATCGTGATCTCCTCCCCATCGGGGCTGTAGGTGACACAGCGCACAGATGGGAGCAGCGTGCGCTCGAAGACGACGTCGTCTTTCAAGAGATCCCAGATCCTGAGGGTCCCGCCCGAGCTGGCCACGGCCAGCTGCAGTCCCTCGGGATGGTAGGCGATGAGGTTGCCCAGGCCGCCGCGCGTGGCCACGATCTCACCCGAGTCGAGGTCCCAGACGTGGACCCGACCGTCCCAGCCGGCCGCTGCGAGCTCGTTGCCGGAAGGGCTGAAAGTGATCGAGGCACAGGCGCGGGCTGGTTCGTCGAAGCGATGGAGCAGCTCCCCGGTTTCGGCGTCGAAGACCCGGACCGCGTAGTCGTTGCCCCCCATGTCTTCCTGGTTGCCGCCGCAGGTGGCCACGTGGCGAAAGTCGGAGCTGTAGGCCACGGCGTTCACGAAGGAATCCGAACCCTGCCTGCTCCACAGGCTCGCGTCGGCGCGTTGCTCGAGGTACTTCCATTCCCACCCGCGATGCTCCGGCTCGCAGGCAGTGAGGCGCGCGCGCGCATCGCCGGGAGCTCCGAAGGAGAGGTTGGCCGAAGCGGCGGCCAGGTTGGCGACGTAGTTCTGCCAGCGGGCTTCCTGTTCCCTCTGTACGGCGAGCTGCTCGTTCGCCAAGGCCAGCGTCTTGGCTTCCTCGGCGCTGCGCGTGGCTGCGGCCAGCTCCAGGTTGGTTCCCTTGAGCTCTTCGTTCGCTCGCGAAACCTCGCGCTGCGCTCGGGTTTGGATCCAGGCCACGACCAGGAGGCCTCCGATGGACAAGAACATCAAGGCGGCCAGGCTCGCCGCGGTGGCCCGGTTGCGCTGCACCCACTTCTTGAACTCGCGCACGGCGCCGCCGCCGTAGGCCTGGACCACGCGGTTCTCCAGGTAGGCCTGCAGGTCGCCGGCCACCTCCAGCATGCTGCCGTAGCGGTCGGCCGCTTCCCGGGCCATGGCCTTCTCGCAGATCGCGATCAGCTCGGCGGGCACCTCGGGGGCGAGCTGCCCAACGGGGAGGGGCGGTCCTTCGTAGACCTTCTGGAGCACCTGGGCAGGACCGATCTTGGTGCCCCCCTCGAGGTACGGCGCGTGGCCGCTCAGCAGGTGGTAGAGCATGGCGCCCACCGCGTAGATGTCAGTGGCCGGGCCGATCGCATCCAGCTCTCCCCGGGCCTGCTCGATCGCCATGTAGGCCGGCGTTCCAACTACGTCCCCGTCCAGGGTTACCAGGCCGCTCGAGTCTTCCCGGGCTTCGTCTCGACGGGAGCTGAAGAGCACCGTCGGCGAGGCTTCCTCCGCCCCTTGCGCCTCCTCCGCTGGATGCAGGAGCTTCCCCAGGCCCCAGTCCATGACGTAGGTTTCTCCGAAGCGGCCGACCATCACGTTGGCCGGCTTCAGGTCGCGATGGATGACTCCCCGGTCGTGCGCGAAGGCCATGGCCTCGCACACCTTGAGCATGACTCCGAGGGCACGGGTCAGGCTCCAGCCTTCGCTGCCCTCGCGCACGTGCCGGAAGACTTCGTCGAGGGTACGACCCTTGACCAGCCGCATCGTGAAGAAGAGGCGGCCTTCGGAGTCGAGACCCAGGTCGTGCACAGGGACGATGCCCGGGTGGTCGAGCTGGGCCGTGATCTGAGCCTCTTCGACGAAGCGCGCCGTGCGCTGGGAGCTCAGGTAGGAGCCTCCGTCGTCGGCCACGGGTTGTTCCATGAGCACCTTCATGGCCAGGACCCGGCGCATGTCGGGGTCCTGAACACGGTAGATGATCCCCATACCTCCGCGGGCGAGCTCGCGGTCGATGGGATAGCGCCCGATGTGTCCCTGACGAGCTTCGCTCGCCGCGTCCGTCTGGGCTGCGAGGCGATCGAGGATCTCGCGCGGATCCTGCCGCTGCGCTCGATGGACGCTCTCGGGGAAGGGCTCGTCGGAGTGGGGCATGGGAGGCGCCCAGGAACGCCGCGCTCATTCTGCCCGTTCTGCGCGGGAACGGACAGGGAGTCTCGACTCAGGAGCCTAGCGGAGAGCCCGTGGCCGACATCTGGTACTTGACGAGCTTGGCCCGGTACATGGGGTCGGACATGCGGCGCCGGGAGCGCCGAATGCGCTGGTGGAGGTTCGCGTAGGTGATCGCGAGGGCCACGAACAGGCCCGTACCCCCGATGAAGAGCAGCGTCCTCGGGGAGGTGCGCTCACGGCTGATGATGTCGGCCAAACCGCAGGCCAGGAGCGGCAGGATCCCGAGGCTCACGGCTACCGCGAGGGACGTGCCGACCCAGGTGAAGCGCTTGCGAGCCCCCATGGAGGACCACTCTTCGAAGGGTTCGTGGTTCACGAATCCCTTGCAGCTGGGGCATTCCAGGAAGGGGGGGCCGAGGGCCACCGGAGTGGCTCGGCTGGTGGAGACAAGCGTCTCGCAGCTGGGGCAGCGGTGCTCGATGACGGCGGCCATGGGACAAGCGCAGGGTAGCGCCCTCGACCGCCCGCAACCAGCCAATCGGACGGCGGGAGAGATGAGCGTTCTTTCAGCTCGCCTCGAGGCGGCTCGTGGCCGCCTCTGTGCATCAGGGCTGGATGGTGATCTCGAACGCTCCCGCGAATCCGACGGGCACGCTCGCTCCCGGCGTCGTGTCCACGATGCGGCCCTGAACGTAGAGCTTGCGCCCCACGAGGTTCATGCGGTTCGGAAGGGAGAAGTCGACCGGGGCGTGCATGCCCGGGCCTTGCCAGGCCGGACCGGCGAGCTGCTGGAACGCCGTGCCGATCAGGAGTTCCCCGTCGATGCCCGGCCCGGCCATGTTGCGGTTGGCGACCAGCGTCCCGCAGGGGTCGTTGGCATCGACCCGCCAGGAGACCGCGACGCGCGGAATCGAGCCGATGGCCTGGGTTCCGAGGGGGTTGTCCACGCCGAAGCGAATGGTCGTGCCGACCTGCAGCGTGCCGTCGAGGATGACGAAGCTCCCCGCGGGGTTCACCTCGCACCCGAGCGGACGCAGGCCTGTCAGGGGCATCTCTCCGACCGTGACGTAGTCGGTCTTGGTCGTGGTATCGCTGTCTCCACCGGCGTTCTGGGCCACGAGGGTCACGGAGTAGACGCCGTCGGAGGTGTACGTGTGGGAAGGATCGCTCTCGGTGGACGTGGCTCCGTCGCCGAAATCCCAGCTGTAGCTCTCCGCGCCCCCCGAGAGGTTCGTGAAGTTCACGGTCAGGGGAGAGTCTCCCATGAGCGGCGCCGCGCTGAAGCCGGCCGAGACGGCCGGGGTGCCTCCACCCTCGAGCTCACAGATGAACAGGGCCCCGGTGTTGTAGAGGAAGCGTGAGCCGATGGCGACCTCGACCTTGCCGTTGCCGTCCAGGTCCCCGAGCGGCGTCATGGACTCGCCCCAGCGCGTGAAGTCGGACAGCTGGAAGTCCCAACCTTCGCGGTCCGCCAGGCGCACGGTGCGCTTGAGGCTCATGTTCGGGTTCAGGAAGAGGACGTAGGTGGCTCCCCGGTTGGCGCGGTCGCGGGTGTGGCTCGGTCCCCAGATGCGGCCCTCGCGGTGCCCGCCGACCAGCAGGTCGGTCACGCCGTCTCCGTCGACGTCGCCCGCGCTGGAAAGGGCGACCGAGAACTCGTCGAAGGTCGTCAGGTATTGATTGGTAGGGTTGACGTTCTCGGGACCGTAGTAGGCCCAGTCCTTCACGGTACCGTCGTTCTCGAGGAGCACCATGTGCAGGGCGCCGGTGCGGTCCGGTCCAACCCGGTGCGTCAGGGTGCCGATCAACAGGTCGTTGATGCCGTCGCCGTCGAAGTCGCCGATGTTGGCGGTCGACATGGCGAACCAGCCGAAGGAGGGGGGACGCGGAGCGGTGAAGCCGTTCACTCCGTAGCTGATCTCGGTCGAGGCGCGCACCGTTCCGTCCCGGTTCATGAAGCAGATCAGGACGTACTCTCCGCGCCGTGCGCCGATGGCCAGATCGACGATCCCGTCGCCATCGACGTCCCCCAGCCCCGAAACGGCGGCCCCGAACTCGTGTTGGTTCCCCGGGATACGGGCCAGGTCGTCTCCGCTGGTCGCACTGATCTTGTGCTCGTTCTTCACCGTTCCGTCGGCGTTGAGGAACAGGATGTGGACCGCGCCGGCGTTCGTGTCTCCGTCGTCGTCGCGGTTGGCGCCCACGGCGATGTCTTGCACGCCGTCGTCGTCCAGGTCCCCGAGCATGGTGAGCGAACGCCCGAACCCATCGGCTCGGTCCAGGTCCGCCTGGAGGTTGCCGCGCACCTGGCTGATCTTCTGGCTACCCTTGAGGGTGCGGTCGGCGTTGAGGAACAGGATCCAGACCGCGCCGGCGTTGGTGTCGCCATCGTCGTCGCCGATCGCCCCGGAGGCCAGGTCGTCGTTCCCGTCCCCGTCGAGGTCCCCGATGCAGCAGACCGAGCGTGCGAACATGTCGTTGGGGCCGATGAACAGGCCCTTGGACTGGTTCCGTTCGATGATGCTGTAGGAGAGGATGTGCCCGTCGTCCTCGCCCTCGGCCTCGGGTCCCCGCAGGCTGATGGCGTCCAGGAGCGCGCCGGCTCCGCCTCCGGTCAGGTCGCGGAACTCGAGGGTCGTGGTCGGATCGTCTTCCGAGACCGTGTAGGAGTAGACCTGCCAGTCGACCTCGGACGTGGTCGGGAGCGTGAGCGTGTCCACGACCTCTCCGCCGAAGA
Organism: bacterium; assembly: GCA_030428965.1. Taxonomy (GTDB): domain Bacteria; phylum Planctomycetota; class UBA1135; order UBA1135; genus JAUIEE01. The sequence goes on from JAUIEE010000023.1 coordinate 5,381, forward strand.
CGACCTCGAAGCTCTGTTCGGCCCCCGCGGCCGGGTTCGGGCTGGCCGCGAAGCTCAGGGTGTGGGGCTCTCCCGCGACCTGATCGATGTACTGCAGCACCCCGCTGAACTCGTCCAGGTCGAGCACCTGCACGCCGAGGTAGCCCTGTCCCGTCGTGGCCGTGTTCTGGAACTCGAGCTCCGTCCCGGGAAGCGGAATCCAGCCTTCGATGGTCGTCCATTCCATCGAGCCACCCGGGGGAGCGATGAGATCGTCCTCGAAGCTGCGGTTGCGCACCAGCTCGACGGTGGAGGACGGGTCGAAGGGAATCAGGGCGCAGTCGTCGATCAGGACGCCGACCGAGCCGCCGGTCAGGTCGCGGAACTCGAGCTCGTCCGCCGCCGTGACCGCGCTGACCCGGTAGCTCCTGTAGGTCCAGGAGGCGGAAGTGGCCACCGGCACGACGATGCTCTCGAGTCGCGTATCGGCGAACCACACCTCGAAGGTCATCTCCGGTGCTCCGGGGCGGGGCGAGAAGGCAAAGCTCAGGGAATAGTCCTGGCCCGCCTTGGTCGAGCAGGCCTGGGAGATGGTCGAGAGGGAGTCCAGCTCGAGGTGATGGTCCCCATGGGCCGGAGCGTTCCCTACGGCCGCCGTTTGCAGCTCGATGGCGCCCGTCTCCGCGGTCCAGCCTTCGATGGAGGAGAAGGCGGCCCAGTTCGTGTCGAAGGCCGGCCCTTCGAAGTCGGCGTTCGTGAGCACGTTCCGGAACGACTGCGCCGCGGGTGAAGCGGCGGCGAGGGCGCACGAGGCGAAGATCAGGAGACAGCGAAGGGGTGCGTTCATGAGCGGTTGCAGATCCGGGGTGTCGAACCGAGCTCGGAGGATTGCGAGCCCGGGGGCGTCCGAGCTCCGGTTGCCGGACCTCGGACGCGCAGGCCGGCCCATCGGCCTGCACCGATGGGGATGGCCTGGCAGGGGAGTCTCTCTAGAGTCGGGCTCGAATGTCGTCCAGGATCTTGAGGCTCAGGGCTTCGTCACCGCTGCCCACCTTGATGCGGACCTTGCTTACGTTGTCCCCGGCCAGATCGCTGCGTACGACGACTTTCTTCTCGTTTGCGTTCCTGGCCTCCACGCGGCCGTCCAGCTGCGTGGCTTCGACCATGGTGATGTTGAGGTCGAGGCCCTGGAGTGCCGCTTCGGTGGCGCGCGTAACCGAGGCGGGGGCCGCGTCGATGTGGGCCGAGTAGGTCCCCAGGGTGTTCTTCACGCCAGGCCTGGAGGTCTGGCAGGCGAAGGAAAGCGACAGGGCCAAGAACAGGGCGATCAGACTCGTGATCTTCATGAGATGGTTTCCTCCCGTAGCGTAAGGGCCTGGCGGCAGCATCGGCCCTCGGCCCAGGTCCGTCAAGGGACCGGAAAAGGGGCTATTCGGCCTCGCCGCACCTCCCTCTGAAGGACAGCAGCCTTCCCGGGGGCGCGTCCCAGGAATCCACCCTGCCGGCGAGCCCGAGGAAGGGCGAAGAGGCCGGCCATGGTGGAAACGATTTCGCTTGCGGTTGGGAGGGCCGGTCCGACCCTCGGACGATGTTCACTCGTCCGCAGCACCTTCGCTTCCCCCGAGCTGGCTGCTCCAAATGAAGAAGGCCGCGAACCGAAGTTCGCGGCCTGATGGTCTCGTGCCGAGGCCAATTCGGCGCAAGCACCGGAACCTCGGCTCGCGGGCGCGTCTACCAGCGACCGCCACCGCCACCGCCACCACGACCGCCGCCACCGGGACGGGGCGTGCGCTCACGAGCTTCGTTGACGGTCAGGTTGCGACCGTCCAGCTCCTTGCCATCCATGTCATCGATGACAGCTTGCGCTTCGGCGTCCGAGGACATCTCGGCGAACGCGAAACCGCGCGGCCGTCCGGTCTCGCGGTCCATCACGATGTGGATGTCCTTGACCGTGCCACCGCCTGCGGTCAGAGCCGTCCGCAGGCCATCTTCGGTCGTGTCGTAGCTGAGGTTTCCGATATAGAGTCGACTTCCCATGGGGTCCTTTCCGTCGGTCCCGCCCTCGGCATCGATCCCGATCGGGACGATCCTTCTTGCGCGGAACCCTTTCCTGTAAACGTTTTCAGTGAACCACTCTCCCGGTGGAGAGCAGGTGCGGCGAACCCCGACTTGGCTGGGCTCCTTCGAGACCCAGGCGGCGAGATCCGCTGCTCGGCTAGGCAAGGTCGAGCCTTCCGGCTCGGTGGGAGAGTCTAAGGGCCGGCGGCCTTGCTGCAAACCTTGGATGGGGACGAGGGCCCCCGGGGAGCCCCGTGGGGACCCCCCGGGGCCGGCGGGACCGTCCGAAAGGCCCCGGAGGCCGCGGGGGGGCCGGCTGACGGTCACAGGATGTTGAGGATTCCCGTGCCCTCGAGCGAGGTCAGCGTATGGGTCGCTGCCCGGTAGTTCAGCCCCACGCCGATCTTGGCGTTCCAGGGCAGGGGCTCCTTGTCGGCGACGATACCCAGGGCGACGGCGGCGAAGCCACGGGCCCTCGTGCTCTTTCCCTCGGCCAGGAGGTTCACGAGAGGTCCGATCGAGCGCGAGTCCCCGATGAATCCGAGGGCCTGGCAAAGGGCCGCGCTGATGGCCGAGCTCTCGGTCTGCTCGAGTCGGTCGATGAGCTCGGGAACCAGGGCCTTGTCCCCCAGGAGGCCGAGGGCGATGGCGGCCTGCTGCAGGAGTTCCGGGCGGTACTTCGACCTCTGAACGACCGAGCGCATCGGATCGAGCGCCTCCCGGGCTCCGAGCAGCCCCAGGCCCAGGCACAGGTAGCCCCGGGTCGTATCGTTGCGCGTGCGCTCGAGTCGATCGAGCAGCAGGGAGGTGGCTTCCTGGTCGTGGGAGATTCCGGCGGCGATGGCGTAGGCTCCCAGTCGGCTGTCGCTCTTCTCCTGGGCCAGCGCGTGACGCAACGCGAGAGCGTTCTCGGCCGCCAGCCGCGTTTCGAAGGGCTGATTGCCGAGCCCGTTCCCGAGGACGCCAAGGGCGAGTCCAGCCCAGGGGCGCGCTTCGGATTTCCCGCGCGACAGGGTCTTCGCCAGGTGCGCGCTCACCTCGTTCAGGCCGCTCTCCGTGTCCGCTCCCGGCCGTGCGCCATGCACGAGCTCCGCCGCGGCGACCAGGGCGAAGCGACGCGCCTGCTGGTCGGCATGCTGCTCGGGAACGGCGAGCAGGGCAGCGCGAATCTCACGATCGACCTTGTCCTCGTCGAGATCTCCGAGTCGGCCGAGGGCCAGGGCACAGCTCTGCACCACCTCGTTGGGTTCGTTCCTCGAGGGTTTCAGGCTCGCCAGGAGCTCCCGCGCGATACGTAGCTTCTGGAATCCACGCCAGGCTTCCGGCGTTCCTTCGAGCAGTCGCACCAGGGCCGTGGGTACGTGGGCGCGCACGAGGCCGGGGTTCTCGTCGCTTCGGAAGTAGTCGAGCAAGAGATCGAGCTGGGCGCGGCGGCACGGCGTGGGTTCGTCCCCGGACGGGGCCTCTTCCTCCCCGAGCTCCTGGAGCGGAACGAGTCCGAGCGCCACGACCACGGCGACCTTCACATCGCGATCGGCGCTGTCCTGCTCTCCGAGGGCCCGGCTCAAGGTCTCGGTGATGGTGAGGCGAACCCCGGGCCGCGAGGTGCGAGCTCCGACCAGGGCCAGGCCGAAGGCGGCGAAGGCACGCGTGCGCTGGTCGACCTGGGTTTGGGTCTGGACCCGGGCGCGGCCGGCCTCGGTGTCGTTCAGGAGATCGACCAGGATCGGGACCGAGGACTCGTGGGCCAGGATGCCCAGGGCAATCGCCGCGGTCTCGCTGATCTCCTGACTCGGATCGGAGAGGAAGCCGGCGAAGCGTTCGGCCAGTCCGGAGCTGCCGTCCTCGGCGAGTGGTTCGCCGATCTTCGCCAGGGCCACGAGACAGCCCGTGACGATGTCGTTGTCCCGTTCCTGCTCCAGGGCCTGCAGGAGCGCGGGCACGACCTCTTGTTCGATCTGCTGGGCCGTCGGGCGCAGCGTGTCGCGGCCCTGATCACGCTGTCCGTCTCCGAGGAACCAGTCTCCGGATCCGGTGCGGACCGCTCCCGAATGCACGCGGCTCTTCAGGCGCAGGTAGGGATCCTTGTTGAAGCCCCACCAGAAGGACCACTGGGTCAGGTCGACGGCGGGGTCGAAACCGCCCGGGGTCGTCACCGGCGAACGACTCGTCGGGTGGGTCGGTCCGGCCGCGTTCCCTCCGCTACCGAGGCCGGTCGGGGCGCCCGGAGTTGGAGGGCCGGTTCCCCGGCCAGCCCGACCCGATCCGCCCGGGGGGACGGTGTCACCGGGGCCGCGGTAGGTGCCTCCATGGGCGTGGACGGGAACGGACAGGGCGAGGCAGGCGGCTCCGGCGAGCAGAGTCCTTCCTACCCTTGCGAGCGTGGCAAGGTTCATCTGAGTCTTCCTTTGGATTGGAGAGGTCGGTACGCCGACGGGAGGACGGCGCGGTGGCACGGGGTTCAGGGAGGCAAAGGCCGTACCACATGCCCGCATCCCCCCACGACGGACCTTGTCGGGGCGCCGTCGGGCAGCCCTCGTGGCGTGCGCGTAGCAGCTCTTGACCGCTGCGCTCTTTTTCCACCTTTCGTGGCGGGTCGAATCCCCCGAATGCGGTCTTGGGTGGGGGCGCTCAAGTTCTCCTGGGACACGACCGAAGAGCGCCCCTGAGAAGGACAGGCACCCTTGGAAGAGCGACATCTGGTTCTCGTCGGTTCGTTCGGCGTCGAAAACGCCGGCCACGATGCGACCCTCGAGGTTCTGACCGCAGGGCTGCGTCGTAGCGCGCCGGACGTTCGCTGGCGCTTCACCGCCTTCAGTCGACATCCCGATCCCGAGCTTGCCCTGAGGGCAGGGGTCGAGTTTCGCCCTTCGCTCGAGCACGAGAGCCGCGCGTCGGCCCGGGGTCGCGTCTTCCGTGGCTTCAATCCGGGGGACGATCGTTCCGAGCTGCGCGGGATCGAGGACACCCTGCGCGAAGCCGACCTGGTCGTGGTGCTGGGAGGAGACCTGCTCAACGACGAGGGGATGGACTTCCTGCGCGGTCGGTTGTCCCTGCTCGGCGTGTTCGCCTTCCTGGCCGACCTGCACGACGTGCCCCTGGTCATGCTCGGGGCCAGCGCCGGTGCGCTGCGGACGCGCACGGGCCGGCGGGTGGCCCACTGGCTGCTGCGACGCTCGGCCTGTACGACCCTGCGGGACCGAACTTCCGCCGCGCGGCTGAAAGAGCTGGCGCCCGCGGTCCATCTCGAGGTCGTCCCCAGCCTCGCCCATGCTCTGGCGCCCGCGGAGGACGACGCCTTCCGCCAGGCTCTGGATCAAGAGGGCATCCCGGCCGAGGGCGAGCGTCCCCGCCTGGCCTTGGCCCTGCGGCCGGCGCCCGCCATGGGGCTTGCCCCCGAGGTGCTGAGCGCGGCCCTCGTGCAGCTGGCCCGCAGCTACGAGCTCTTGTTCTTGCCCCAGTGCACCGACTGGGAGCGCGACGACATCGAGGTCGCTCGGTCCCTGGCCGAGGGGCTGGGGAAAGGGGCCGTGGCCCACGTCGTTCGGAGACGCTTCCGTCCGGACCTTCTCTTGCGTTTCTACGGAATGGCCGAGGCGACCCTGGCCGGGCGACTGCACGGCGCGGTCTTCAGCGCCATGTGCGGCGTTCCCCTCGTGGGGATGGCCCACCAGGGGAAGATGGCCTCCTACCTCGAGGAGCTGGGGGCCGGGGCGGTGTCCGTCGATCCGCGCCGGGCCGACGCGTCCTCGATCGTGCAGGCCGTCGAGCGAGCGAGCGCGGCTGGCGGAGAGAGCTTGCGCGGGAAGACCCGGGCCTGGGCCGCTGCATCCCGCCGGCATCTCGAGGTGATCCTCGAGCGATTGGGGATCGAGGTCAGCTCGGCGGACGCGGCCTGAGCGCCTTTCGCGCGGGGCGGGCACAGGCTACCCTTCCCTTTCCTCGAGGTCGGCGCAGCGCTGGCCCTGTCGCGCGACTGTCTTCTGGCGAGGTTGGCCCGTGCTCTGGATTGCCGTCGTCCTTGTTGTGATCCTGCTCCTGGTCGTGGTCTACGACCTGAACCAGCGCTCCCACGCCATCCTGCGCAACTTCCCGGTCATCGGTCACTTCCGCTACTGGATCGAAGCGATCGGGCCCGAGCTGCGTCAGTACATCGTCACGAACAACGACGAGGAGCGTCCCTTCAGTCGCGACCAGCGCCGCTGGATCTACTCCACGGCGAAACGGATGAACAGCTACTTCGGGTTCGGTACCGACAACGACCTGGAGACGTCCCCGAACTACCTGATCATCAAGCACGCCACGCTCCGGCCCGATTTCGGTGAGGGGGAGGCCGGGGCCGAGGGCTACGGGTGCGCACCGCAGTACCAGCTTCCCTGCGGCAAGGTGATGGGGGCGTCGCGCGGGCGCGCGAAGGCCTTCCGCCCGGACTCGATCATCAACGTCGGCGCCATGAGCTTCGGCTCCCTGTCCGCTCCCGCGATCCGGGCCTTGAACGAGGGCTGCGCCCAGGCCGGTTGCCTGCACAACACGGGGGAGGGAGGGATCTCCGAGTACCATCGCCACGGCGCGGGGATCGTCTGGCAAATCGGAACCGGCTACTTCGGCTGTCGTGATGAGTCCGGGCGTTTCAGCCTCGAGCGCTTCATCGACAACGCCACGAGCCCGAACGTGCGGGCGATCGAGATCAAGCTCAGCCAGGGTGCCAAGCCCGGTCGCGGGGGCGTGCTTCCCGCCGCGAAGATCACCTCCGAGATCTCGCGCATTCGCCACATCCCGATGGGAAGGGACTGCATCAGCCCTCCCTACCACACGGCCTTTCGAAACGTGGACGAGCTGCTCGACTTCGCGGAGCGCCTGTCGGAAGAGTCGGGGGGGCTCCCGGTCGGCATCAAGTCCGCGGTGGGGGAGCTCGGGTTCTGGGAAGAGCTCGCCGGGGAGATGCAGAAAGGCACGAGGGGCCTCGACTTCATCGCCATCGACGGGGGCGAGGGAGGAACCGGTGCCGCACCTCTGGTCTTCAGCGACCACGTCGCCTTGCCCTTCAAGGTCGGCTTCTCGCGCGTGTTCCAGGTCTTTGCAGAGCGCGGTCTGCACGAGGACGTGGTCTTCGTGGGGTCCGGTCGTCTGGGTCTTCCCGACCGGGCTCTCTTCAGCTTCGGCATGGGTTGCGACCTGATCAACGTGGCCCGCGAAGCCATGCTGGCCATCGGCTGCATCCAGGCCCAGCGCTGCCACACCGGCCACTGTCCGACCGGGGTGGCCACCCAGAACGCCTGGTTGCAGCGAGGTCTGGATCCGACCGACAAATCGGTGCGACTGGCGAGCTACATGCTCAGCCTGCGCAAGGAGCTCCTGGATCTCGCCCGGTCCTGTGGCGTGGCCCATCCGGCCCTGGTCTCCGCGCGCCACTTCGAGATCGTGGACGACGCCTACGGCTCCCGGTCTCCGCTCGAGGTCTTCGGCTACGGGCAGGACTGGGGCGTTCCGGGCGAGGAGCGCGCGCGTGAGATCGAGGAGCTGATGTGTCCCCCGCGAAACGAGAAACCGGCTTACGTCAGCGCTGGGGAGCCGGCCCGGGCGTGACGTGAACCTCGACCCTGTGGGTGCCCCGGACGCTGAAGGTGTGCTCGTACTCCGGGCCTTCGCCGTCATCGTCGCGCAGGGTGCGCGTGCTCGAGGTGAGCTCGCCGCCCAGTTCTAGGCGGGAGAGGATTCCGGCGGCCAGGTCCCAGACGAGCTCTCCCTCGAGCTCCCAGGTTTCGATCGTCGTGTCCGTCGCTTCCCCGTCGACGATCGGAACTTCGCTCAGGTCCCCCGGCGAGACGGTCGTGCGGACCAGCTCGCCCCGCACGGAACAGCGTGCCAGTGAATCCTCCTCCTCGAGCAGGGTCAGCTCCAAGGATCCCTCGCAGTCCCGCTCGAGGATTTCGGGCAGCAGGTACTTGACGCTCTCTTCGGGCAGGCTCCAGCCCAGGTCACCTCCCGGTTCGAACAGGAGCCCGAGCTCGGCCCCGTCCACGGACCAGGACTCGCCCAGAGCGACGCTCTTGCCGGGGAGCAGCGCGCTCAGGCTCAAATCGGCCTGCAGCCCGTCGAAGGCACGGCCGCGATCCTCCTGGGCTTCCCAGTCGTATCCGTCCTCCTCGCTTCGGATACGGAAGCTGCAGCCCTCGATCTCGGTCTCGGCGTCCGAGGCCCAGTCTGAGGCCGGCCCTCCGGACTCCATGCTGCCCTCGTTCGTCCAGCTGGCTTCTTCGTAGCGCCGCAACCAGGTGCCGGGCTGTTCTTCGGACAGCGTGTCGTGCACGCTGAGCACACGCTCTTCCTCGGCGGAGAGGTGGAGCTCGGGCAGGTAGGCCGAGGGAATCTCTTCACCGTTCATGCGCACCTCCAGCTCACCTCCGTCCAGGCTGCTCTGGATGACGAAGGTGGTGCTCCAGCCGGACCCGGGTTCGGGGCGGTGGGCCAGCTCGAGGTCCGCGGCGGCCGCCAGGGTGCTGAGGAACGGGATCAGGGCCAGGGAACGGTGAGAAAGCTGCATGGGGACTCCTTGGGGGTCGTTTGCCGAGGGCTTGGTGCCCCCGGTCCGAGCCGTCCTTCGGTCCTCTCCCAAGAAAATTGCCTGGCCCGGCGCTTGAGGGGCGAACGGGACTTTGCCGGCGGAGCCCAGGGGCCTGCGCTGGGCCTGGGACAGCCTGGGGACAAGGTGTTCGAAACCTGTGCAGAAACGGTCGGGCCGGGTGGGAAAGCTGTGGAGACGTTGTGGAAGGTGGGAGGCTCGTCCTAACCGTCCTCGTCCTCCTCCCCCAGCTCCTTCAACCGCTTCTCCCGTAGCTTCAGCAGCCTCGGGTTGCGTTCGACCTTGGGGGGGGAGCGGTACTCCAGCTCGACCTTCAGCTGTTCGAGCGTTCCCCGCAGGCGCGAGAGGTCGTCCTCGTGCTCGGGGAGCCGGGCCAGGTTGCGTAGCTCGTGGGGATCGGAGGCCAGGTGGTAGAGCTCCTCGACCTCGTCGGGCAGCTCGGGGAACCGGATGTACTTCCACTCGTGGGTCCGCACGGCCAGGGTCGTGGGGGGGCCGCCGAATCCACCCCGAGGTCGGTAGTCGAACTCGCGGTAGTACTCGTACAGGAAGCCCGGGCGCGCGTCCCGCGCACCGGTGGCAAGAGGCACCAGGCTGCGGCCCTGCATGCTGGCTGGAATCTCGACCCCCGCCAGCTCCAGGACGGTCGGGGCCACGTCGATGTTCAAGGCCATGGCCTGGGCGCGCTTGCCCGCGGGAAACCGTGCCGGGTAGCGTACGAGGAGCGGCACGCGCATCGACGGATCGTAGGCCTTGCGCTTGTCTCCGAGGCCTCCGTGCTCGCCGAACAACAGGCCGTTGTCGCTCGTGAAGACGACCACGGTGCGATCCAGGATCCCCTCCTCTTCGAGGTGGTCGAGGATTCGCCCCAGTCCTTCGTCGACCGAGCGCAGCGTGCTCAGCATGTCGCGGATGCGCTGGGCACGGACGCCCTGGGGCGGATGGCCGGCACGGCTCTTGCGCCGGTTCTCGGCCAGCCACTGTGGCTTGGCTTCGAGCTCGTCCTCCGGCAGGTCGAAGACGGGTAGGTCGACCTTCGCGTAGGAGTCCTTGTGGCGGGCGGCGGCCTGGTAGGGGGAGTGAATGGCCTTGTGTTGCAAGACCAGGGCGAAGGGCCCCCGACGCTCCCGGGCCAGGAAGGCGAGCGAGCGCTCGGTCAGCTCGTCGGTGAGGTAGCGGTCGCAGGCCACGGTCTCTCCGTCGACGTTGAGCCGAAAGTCGCGGTACTTGCCCTGGCCCCGGAAGCTGACCCAGTGATCGAAGCCGGGACGCGGAGCCGGGTCCGGGCGCATGTGCCACTTGCCGATGAAGGCCGTCTCGTAGCCGGCCTTCTGGAGCTCGCGGGGGAACGTGGCCAGGTCTTCGTCGGGGTCGTTGTACTCGTTCGTGATGACCCCGTGGCGGAAGGCGTAGGTGCCCGTGAGGATGCTGGCGCGGGAGGGGCTGCACAGGGAGGTCGTCACGAAGGCGTTCTCGAAGCGCGTCCCCTCCGCGGCCAGGCGTTCGAGGGCAGGCAGTTCGAGGAAGGGGAAGGTCTCGCTCCTGCCGATCAGGTCGTGACGCTGATCGTCCGTCAGCACGAAGACGAAGTTCGGCCGCGGGTCGGGGGGAGTCTCCTGGGCGCGGAGCGGGAGAACCAAGACCCAAGGCACCAGGACCCCGGACAGCCATGACGGGAAGGGCATGGCTTCCATCCTAGGCTATGGAGCAGGTCCTCGGCTGCCCCGACGAAGCCTAGCCGCCGTAGTAGTCGGCGTAGGGATCCGGTTCGAAGGCCAGGACGGCGCGGGTCACGACGATCGCGACGGGGATCGCCACCATGGCCGCGGGCCACAAAGCCGAGACCACGGCGCCCCGTTCCCGCAGGGCGCTGGGGGCGGGCACCCACACGCCGAGGGAAGCGGCGGCGAGCAGCAGCGCATCGAGGCCGGGCAGCTCGCTGAAGTAGTGCGCGCAGATGCCCAGGCACACGGCCCCGAGGGTGAACAAGGCCACGCTGCCGTCGGTGAGGCGATGGCCGCGTCGGATCCAGGCCACGGTCATGGCAGCCCCTGCGCAAGCACACAGCATGCCGGTCGTCTGGCCCAGCTTCGCGCTGCCCGACAGTCCCGCAGCCAGGGCCAAGCCGGTGCCCAGGACCTGGAGCACGATGGGCAGGCTGGCCCCGGGGCGCTTGCGGCCGAAGCGTTCCAGGGAGAAGGAGACGAGCGCGAACAGGCCGACCAGGCCGGCGATTCGGAACGTCGCCTGGGTCGCGCTCCAGTGGTGGCGCAGCATGGCCTGGAGGACGAGCACGATGGCGCCGCCTGCCAGGAGGACCCGCACGAGCCTGGCCAGGGGCCCCTGCGACAGGAAGCTGAACAGGATTCCCGCTGCCAGGATGGCCCACAGGCTCCAGTCGAGGCCGGCCAGGATGCGCTCGCCGAAGGGACGGGGGGGCAGCTCGAACAGTCCCCAGTAGCCGCCAAAGACGGCGGCCGCGAAGACCAGAGCCTGCCAGGGTGCCGGCCTCCCGTCCTTCTTCCGCCCAAGGGCGAGCAGCAGGAGGCCGACACCGGTGAGCGTGCCTGGCACGAGCACGCCCCACAACGCTCCGGCGAGGTCCATCATGACGCGAGGGAGGCCCTAGCCCTCGTTGGCTTCCAGGCTCACGATCAGCTCGACGTCCTTGCCGAGGGGGCCGCCGACGCCGTAGTTCATGCCGTACTCGGAGCGATCGATCATGAAGGTGGCATGGAAGCCCATGACGTCACCGCCACGACCCTGACCGGTGCCGGTGTGCTCCATCTCGAACGTGATCGACTTGGTGACTCCGTGCAGGGACAGGTCCCCGGTCACCTCGTACTTGTGCTCGTCGATCTGCTCCACCTTGGAGCTCTTGAACTCGATGGTGGGGAACTGCACCGCGTCGAAGAAGTCGGGGCTGCGCAGGTGCTGGTCGAGCTTTGAGTTGCGCGTGTCGACGCTCTCCGCCTTGACGGTCATGGTCACGCTGCACTTGGATCCATCGGCCTCGTCGAACTGGATGGCACCCTGGATGTCGGCGAAGCGGCCGTAGAACCAGGAGGCCTTGTTGTGCATGACCTTGAAGAGCACGTTGGAGTGCACGGCGTCCACCGTGAGGGACTTGGCCGGTGCGCTGCTCACGGGTACAGGCGCAGGCTGGGTCGAAGCGAAGGCCACGAGGGCTGAGGAGGCGACCAGGAGCAGGGCGGCGGAGAGGATCTTCATGGCGGGGTTCCGAGGGAATCTGTGCCTTGGGCGAGACCCGGCGGGGGGCCGGGCAGAAGTCCAGAGTATTGGGGCCCAGGCGGGCTCGATTCAACTGAGTTAACCCAACCGAGACCCGTTTGGCCGCAGGTTCGGCCCGCCGAAGGTCGTCAACGGGAGCGCCGGCCTCGATCGCGCGCCGCGAGTCCCAGGGTGAGGACGGCGCACACGAGCAGGGCCAGGTAGGTCCCCAAATCCTCCAGGACGCTTTGGCCGGTTCCGGAATGCAGCAGGGTCTCGATCACACGGAACGGGGGCCCGGCCCGAGGGGCTCGGGGGGAGCGTGCCCTCCTGCCCTCGGGGTGTCGCGGGGAGAGGCCCGCGGGTGCAGCGAAGTCCGAATTGTTTCGGGGCGCCGCTCAGGGCGTGCTCACGGCCTGGCGCCGGCCAGGAGCTCGCGTGCCTGCTCCAGCTCCTGGCGCGCCTGGGTGATGCACTTGCGCACTTCGTCCACGTAGCCGTCGGCCGATGCGGACCAGGCCCGATTCAACAGTCTTTCGCCCGTGGCGAAGGGGGACATGATGTCCGCGTAGTTCTGCATCCCCAGGCGGGGAATCATGCTCTCTCTGGCCTCGACGAAGTCGTTCAGGTCGTCCAGCAACTCGGCGTCGATCCGATCGTGCATGACCAGCTGGTCCTCGTCGTCCCGGCTCGATTCGAGCTCTGCGACCTTCGCCACCAGCGATTCGAGGCTCCGCTCGAGAACCCGGATGTTCTCTTCGTGCTTTTGTCCGGCCGCGCCCGCTTCCTGGGAGCGGGCGAGCCGCAGCACGATCATGCCGGCGATCATCAGGCCCGCGCACAGGCCGTAGTACGTCCAGTCGACGCGATCGACCTCGGCCACGGCGACGTAGGCGCCGGCCAGGAAGCCGGCGGTCAAGAGCAGTCCTCCGAGTAACTTCATGGCAAGCCCTCCTACCCGATGACGATGACCATGGCGTTGCCGACCCCGACGAGGGCTTCCCCGACGATGAGTCCGGCGGCGAGGGGAATCCCGGTACTGTCCACCCACCCACGACCCAGGGCGCGGTCCGCCCCGATGCGCAGGAAGTTGCCGATCGTGTAGGTCAGGACGATGGCGAAGGGCATGTAGAAGCCCAGCCCGACCAGCACGCCGATGCCTCCGAAGCCCGAGAGCGCGAACAGGAGGCCCAGGCCGGCACCGGCGCCATAGCGATGGATGGGGACGTCGCCGCCGACCACCCCCTCGATCATGGAAGCCAGCGCCTGGCCCTGGGGTGCGGGCAGCTTGTCGCTGCCGAGCTTGTAGGCGTCGTGCAGCACCAAGATGAGGCCCATGACGACGATCGGACCGAGCCAGGTGCCCAGGTACTGGGCGTAGGCCTGCATCTTGGGACGGGCGCCCACCAGATAGCCCGACTTCAGATCGAGCATCATGTCGCTGGCCTGGGAGATCGCCACGCAGATGGCAGCTCCCATCAGGACCGAGGCGATGATGGCCTGGGTATCGGCCAGGCCCTGACGGGTGGCGACCACGGTCAGGATCGTGACCGCGATGAGCGTCATCCCCGAGAGGGGGGACCAGTTCGTGCGCCCCACGCATTCGGAGACGATGACGCCCGCGACCCAGATCCAAAGGACGCCGATCACGGTCATCATCAGGGCCGTGCTGACCGTCATGTCGGGCACCAGGAAGATGCCGAGCACGATCAGGACGGCCGAGCCGACCCCGACTCCTCCGTACAGGAGGCCGATGGGCATCTCGTCACCTCCGGATCCGGAGGAGTCCTTGGCCGCCTTCTGCATGGACTGGATGGCGCTCTTGATCATGGGAGCGGCGAAGGCGATGGAGCCCACGGCGGCGCCGATGAGCATGCCGATCCCCGCGGGGCGGAAGAGGGTGCCGCGCAGGGGGCCCGGACCTCCTTCGACCAGCCCCTGGATCTCTCCTCCACCGAACTGGCTCAGCAGGGGGGCCAGGAACCAGTAGCACAGGAATCCCCCCGCTCCGAACCAGAGTCCGTTCCTGCCCGACAGGAACCCCACGCCGATGGTCATGATCGACAGGTAGAAGACGACGTTCAGGTAGGGCGGCAGCCCGAGCGCGTCGCCCAGGTGCCAGTTCTCTTCGCCCAGGAGCAAGGTGGCCAGGTGCGCCAGCCCCGAGACGAGGGCGGCGCCGATCATGAAGAGCGCCTTGCGCAGACCTGCTCCCGGGGACTTCAGAATGGCCGCCGTCGCGATCCCGCCGGGATAGGCCAGCCGGTTGAAGTCGATCATCTGCTTGCGCAGCGGGATGACGAAGGAGAGTCCGATCACCGCGCCGGCGATGCAGCACAGCACCATGAGCACGCGGCTGAAGCCGATCAGCCCCGGATCCTCCTCGGAGAGGATGAACAGGGCCGGCACGGAGAACATCATCCCCGAGGAGGCGGCGTTGACCGCCGAGGCGAGGCTCTGGTTGATGTTGTTCTCGACGATGCTCGTGCGGCGCATCACCCCGCGCAGGATGCCCCAGCCCAGGATGGCGGCCAGCTCGGAGCCCTCGATCGAGAAGCCGAGGATGAGGGCCGCGTAGCCCATCGAAAGGGCGATGACGATGCCCAGGAACCAGCCGACGATGACCGCGGGCCAGGTGATCTCGGGATAGGGACCCTTGCGTATGACGGCGGCCAAGTCGGACTCCTCGGAACAGGTGCGTTCGAGCGGCGAAGGGGCCTTCTACCAGAACTCCGGTCGGTTTCTCCAGCCAAACAGGTGCCCGGCGTGGGTCGCATCCTTTAAATCAGTCTCGGCGAGCGGTTTCGTTGGATAGGTCCGCGACCCGAGTCCTCCTTCCCAGCCATGATTTCCCTCAACGACTTCCTCGACTTCGTCCTCCTCTGGGTCAAGAAGCGCACACAGGTGCACCTCGGGGAGCTGGTGATCTTCCCCGCCATGGTGCGCCACTGCCTGTGCTGCCACGGCAGCCAGAGCTACGCCTGGGAGACCGACGGGCTCTGCCAGGCCTGTTCGCAGCAGCAGGTCTGCGCCCTCTGCAAGGTGGACTTCGTCCCCGGGGCCGAATCCGTCGGCGTCTTCTGTCCGGTCTGCTGGCAAGGGCTCGAGCGGACCTGGCGTGAGACCTTCGAGGGAGAGGACCCTGTGGCTGCCGAGTCCAAGGTCAAGGGGATGGTGCGCAGCGCCCGGCCCAACTTGACCTCCTGCCGTCACCTGGGCTGAAGAAAAATGTGCGGTTGTTCGAGCCAAGCCTCTTCGGGCGGACGTTGAGTGTCGGTGGAGCAACCCTTGGGATGGCGCGAGCAGGACAAGGAGGCGAGTGAGGCCCTGGGAGCCAGGCTGCGGTGTGTCCCTCGCATCCTGGCCGTTCAAAACGCGAGGCTCGGGGGGCGGCTGAGTCCCGAGGACCTGGCCGACCTGACGCAGGATGTGTTCATCATCCTCTGGCGCAAGCTGTCGGAGTTCACCCCCGACACGAGCTTCAAGAGCTGGGTCTATCGGATTTGTTTCCTGGAGATGATGAACCACCTGCGCAAGCGTCGCCGTCAACTGCGGTTGATCGACGAGGTGGCGCGCAAGAAGAACGAAGAGGCGCACGAAGCCGAGTCGAGACCACAGGTCCCGCACCAGGAGCGCTTCGAGCGCCTGTACCTGGGGCTGGGCTGTCTCGAGGCGGAAGAGGTCGAGGTGATTCGCCTGCGTCACTTCGAAGGGCGCACCTTCCACGAAGTGGCGGAGCGTCTCACGGTCCCGCTCGGGACGACCAAGACCCGCTACTACCGGGGTCTCACGAAGCTGCGGGACTTCCTGCGCAACCACGAAGGGGAGGCGAACCTTGAGTCCGCACGTTCCTGAGCACCGGGATTGGTTGGAGGCGCTGCTCGCGTCTCCCGAGGACGAGCGCTCGTCGGAGTGGCGCGCGGGACTCCTCGCTTGCGAGGTGTGCCGGGACGAGCTGGGCGAGCTGGAGTCCCTGGCCGCGGAGCTCGAACAGCTCGGAGAACAGGAGCAGGCGGACCTGGCCCGGGCCGAAGGGGTCCGCGAGCCTCTGGCGGAAGGGCGCCTCGAGCGCTTGCTCGAGGAACACCGCTCCGCTTCGGGTCCACCGGCGTGGAAACGGAGAACCCTGGTGGCGGCGGGAGCCCTCGCCGCGGGACTGTTGGTTTGGATCCTGCTGCGCGTCGGGTCGCCCGGACTGCCGGCCGATGCGGTGCTCGGGCCCGGCGTGGGGCAGGGGCTCTCGCCGCGTGGGGAGGTGTCGTCCTTCGACACCGTCTTCCGCTGGGATCTCGAAACCGACGGGTGGTTCGTCGTCAAGGTGTACGCTGAGGCCGAGGAGATGCTCCTGGCCACGAGCCCGCGGCTGGAGACCCACCAATGGCAATGGACAGCGGACGATACGGACGCCTGGCCCGCTCGGGTGCGCTGGGAGGTGCAAGCCTTCGATGCGTCCGGTCAGCCCGTCGACTCGGCCGAGGCTTCGTTTTGGCGATCGCCCTAGGTTCTCTGCTTCTGGCCCAGGGGAGCGGGAGCTCTTTCGAGCGGGCGCGTATCCTCGTTGCCGAGCTGGCAGGTCCGGGGCGCGCAGGGGCCGCCCGCGAGCTGTTCGAGTGCTTTGAACGCTGGGGCGAGGACATGTCGACACCCGACGTGCGTCGGGCCTTCGCCTTGGCCGGTTTGAATCTGGCCAACCACGTCGACGTCCTGGGACCGCCCCGTCCTGAGCGCCTGGGGCTCTTGGAGGAAGCCAGGGCCGCTATCGATGACTCCTTGCCTCCGGCCTACGCGGCCTGGGCCGACTACCTGCTCAGCGTCGAGCTGGTTCAGCTGGGCGAGTTGGAGCGGGCGCGCGAGATCCTCGAGGTGTCCTTGGGGGAGGCGGCTCTCGGGACCGGCTACGAGTTCCCCGTGCGCCATCTGCTGGTCGAGATCCTGCGCAAACAGACCCACTGGCAGGAGGCCCTGGATTCCCTCGCGCTGTTCGAACAGGCGCTCGATCGGCGCTCGGCCGCCGTGGGCGAGTCCGATCCCCAGCTCCTGCTCTGGCAAGCGCGGCTCGAGGGCAGTCGCGGTCTGATCGAGCAGGGGCTCGGGCGCCTGGACATGGCCCTGCGGGCCCATCGGCGCGAAGCGGAGCTGGCCGAGCGCTCGGGGGATCGGTTTGCGCGCGTTGCCCATCGGCTCAACCGCTGTGACCTGGCCCTCTTGACCGAGGACTATTCCAGTA
>JAUIEE010000494.1 GCA_030428965.1 bacterium
CGCCTTCTTCGATCAGGCGATGGCGCGTGCCGACGGAGAGATCTCCGACGCCGTCCTCCTCCGATCCGTCGAAATCGACCTGCACGTAGGGGGACCAGCCGAGGAAGACCTCACCCGAATCCGAGAGGCCGTACTTGAGGGAGGTCGGGGTGGCCAGGCTTCCGCCGTCGAAGAGCGCGGCCCCGGCCTCCAACTCGAAGGTGCCTGCGGCCGTGGTCGAGGTGTCCGAGGAAAGGGTCGGTCGCTGCGGCGTGGCCTGCCGGCCGCCAGCGGGCAGGGAACGGCAGGCGGCGAAGAGCAGCAGGTAGAGGAGCGGAGTGAGCTTCAAGGGAGAGTCCGGAGCTTAGCCGAGGGGAGGGGCGCTTTTTGCACTTATTTGGCGGGAGCCGCTCGGGGCTTGCGCTGGTCGCGATGAGGTCCCGCGGGCCTCGCTGTCCGATGCCCCCTTGCAAGGAAAGGATCCATGCGCCTCTTTGTCCGCCTGTCGATCGTCGCGACTCTACTCTCCTCGCCCGCCCTGGCCCAGTCGATCCGCCTCGAGGGATCGAACCTGAAAGTCTACGGGAGCGGCGCCGACGACACCCTGATCGTTCGGCGCGAGAGCTTCCATCAGCCGTGGGGGAGCTTCGACTACCTGCACGCCACCGTCGAAACCGGAGGGACGACCCTGAGTGCGAGCTACCCCACCTGGCAGGTCCACTACATCTACATGCTGGGCGGCTCGGGGGATGATCTGATCCTCAACGAAACCTCGATCCCCTCGACCCTGCACGGTTTCCTGGGCGACGACGTCGTCTTCGGAGGCTCTGGCGATGACGTGCTGAGCGGCTACCACGGCTTCGACCGCCTCTACGGTCGAGCCGGCAACGATGCTCTGATCGGCTTCGACGACCACTTCAGCAGCGCGGAGTGGCCCGACGTGCTCGAGGGCGGGCCGGGTCGCGACCGTTTCACCTTCGGCCCGGGCGATTGGATCTACGACCCCGCCTTTGCGCCCGGTGACGGGCAGCACCTGGCCTCGAGCGGTTCGACCCTCGACCCGCTCAGCCTCTGGTGGCCCTTCAAGGGCTTCCATGGGGAGTAGGGCCGGCTCGAGGGAACCAACGGGGACGCGCTGCCCGGGGCTCGGACCGGGCAGCGCGTCCCCACGGGGGCGGACGGTCAACCGTGGTAGAAGCGTTCCTCGGTGATCTTGCCGTCCCGCCAGCGGCTGCGGGCCACCTGGGTCATCGAGACCTCCGTGCCCTCGGTCGATCGGAAGCGGAAGGTCGACTCCACGAAAGTCACGTCGTCGTGGGCCGCGATGGCGTGGACGTCGTAGCCTTGGACCTCGGCGATGCCCGCCAGGAAGGCGACCTCCCGCTCGCGGTTGGCGGAGTGCCCGACGACAGGTTCGTTCAGGTTCTCCTGCATCGAAACGTCCTCGGCGTAGAACTCGTCGAAGGCTTCAAGTAGCTGGCCCTGGGAGATGCGAGCGTGCAGTTGTTCGGCGAGGGAACGAAGTTCGGTCTTGCTCATGGGATTGGCTCCTTTCGGCTCAGGCGAGGTTGGGGCGAGGGGCAGCGTTCTGCTCGGGAAGGCCCTGGAAGGAGAAGCGGCCGGGGCCGGACAGGGCCAGAGCCAGGGACAGGACAGCCAGGGTCAGCGGATACTCCATGCCTCCGGACTGGCCGTCGAAACCGCTGTGGGCGCTGAAGGCCGCCACGAGCATGGTCGCCGTGAGGCCCAGGGCAGAGAGTCTCGTCCCCAGGCCCAGGGCCAGAGCCAGGCCGCCGAAGAACTCGGTGCCCCCGGCGAGCACGACGCTGGCGGTGGGGAAGGGAATGCCCAGCTGCTCGAAGAAGACAGCGGTGCCCTCGATGCCGTAGCCGCCGAAGGCCCCGAAGAGCTTCTGGCTGCCGTGGAAGACGAAGACCGTGGCGAGCATCAGTCGGGTCAAGAGGAGACCTGCGTCAGGTGAGAAGGAGTAGCGAATCGGCTTCATGGTATGTTGGTTGGCGTGACGGTAGTCGTGATAACAAGTAGATGGAGTGGAGGAGAAGCCGAGGCCTCTCCGTGGATCAGTGCAGGAGCTTGGCGAGAAGGGCCTCGAGCTGACGCAGCTCCGCGGCACTCAGGGGCTTCATCTGTTCGTCGTGCAGGGCGAGGAGGGGCTTGGCCAGCTGCTGGCTACGTCGCCTGCCCTCGGGCGTCACGGAGACGAGGACCACGCGCCGGTCCTCGTCGCTACGGGTCCGCTGCACCAGCCCTTCTTTCTCCATGCGGTCCAGGAGTCGGGTCACGTCGGGCACGCGCTGAATCAGCCGCTGGCCGACGACCTGGCACGGGATCGGCTCCTTGGCTCCGATCAGGATGCGCAGCACGTTGAGCTGGGTCGTGGTGAGCCCCTGGGTCTTCATCAGCAGCTGAAGGTCCCCGGAGAGGCGATCCTGGACCCGGGCGATGGCCAGGTAGGCGTCGCGGGCGAGTTCGGTGCGTGCGCGGCTCATGGCAGTATTGTCGTGTAGACGATACTTGTTGCAACAGGTAAATGGGCGCTTTTCCCCACTCGATCCCTAACCCGTTGCCGGGTAGGGGGCTAGGGCGATGGGTGGCCCTGGTCCGAGGGCGGCGAACCAAGGAGCCGGCTTCCGAGGGCACGACCCAGTTGGTCCGGGTCCTTGGGGATCTTCCCCTGCAACGGCTGCCGTCTGCTCTCTCGCGCTTGTGTGTCCGTCACGGCCTCTTCAGGCGTTCCGGGAAGAGGACCTCGGGGTCCACAGCCCTGGGCACCTGTCGCTCCCGGAGCTTCCCCTCACCCGGAAATAAGCACCGCTTCGGCCCGCGGCCTTCCCAGCGGCGGGAACGGGTGACGGGCGGACGAGGGGAGCCGACAGCCGCTCGACGAAGGTGGCCGAAGAGTCGGTCGGCTTCCTCTCCCCGCAACACTCGATCGAGAACCTCCCCATGTCCCTGGGCGCCGTCGACCTCTTCCAGCAGCTAGCACAGAACGACTTCGGCTTCTTCCAGAAGCTGCAGTCCGTCTCGGCCATCATGACGCGCGAAGTCCAGGTGTTGACCCTGGACCACACCTACCAGCAGGCGGCGGATCTGTTCCGGGACCGTGGCTTCCGTCATGCCCCGATCGTCGAGGAGGGGGACATCGTGGGGATTCTCTCCGACCGGGACCTCTTGCGGCACCGACCGCCCCACCTGGGGACGGCCGGCGAAGGCGATCGCGACCAGCGAGCCTTGCGCACTCCGATCTCCAACCTGATGACCCGGCGTCCCCTGACCGTGTCCGAGGGAGCCAGCCTCGAATCCGCCCTGACCCTCATGCTGCACCACCACGTGGACAGCCTGCTGGTGGTGGACGCGAGCAACAAGCTGGCGGGCATCGTGACTCCGGTCGACTTCATGAAGACCATCCTGCTCTTCCATCGCGTCTGCGGCACTCCGGATCTCGTGCGCTTCCGCCTGGTGGACCTGGACATGACCCGCGGCCTTCCCC
>JAUIEE010000495.1 GCA_030428965.1 bacterium
GCAGCGAGGGCTGCCTGAGCCTGAGCCTGGCCGAGATGCGCGAGATCCGCTCGCACTTCACCGGCCTGGATCGCGAGCCCACGGCCTGCGAGCTCGAAACCCTGGCGCAGACCTGGAGCGAGCACTGCAAGCACAAGACCCTGACCGGCATCGTCGAGTTCGAAGGCCCGGAGGGGTCGGAACGGATCGACAACCTGCTGAAGAGCACCATCGCCCTGGCAACGCGCGAGCTCGACCGTTCCTTCTGCGTCAGCGTGTTCGTCGACAACGCCGGCATCATCGAGTTCGATCAAGGTTGGGATGTCTGCATCAAGGTCGAGACCCACAACCATCCCAGCGCCATCGACCCGTACGGGGGGGCAGGCACGGGCATCGGCGGAGTCATCCGCGACGTCCTGGGGGCCGGCCTGGGCGCGCGTCCGATCGCGAACACCGACTGCTTCTTCGTCGGCCCGCCGGACCTGCCGGCCGATCGCGTGCCGCGTGGCTCCATGCATCCCCGTCGTATCCTGCGCGGCGTCGTCGCCGGTGTGCGCGACTACGGCAACCGCATGGGCATTCCCACGGTGAACGGCGGCGTCTGGTTCGACGAACGCTACGTCGGCAACCCCCTCGTCTACGCCGGCACCGTCGGGCTCCTTCCCCACGAGTGCGCGACCAAGGAGGTTCGCCCGGGAGACCTGATCGTCACCCTCGGGGGCCGCACCGGTCGGGACGGTATCCACGGGGCGACCTTCTCCTCCATCGAGCTCTCCGAGGAATCCGAGACCGTCTCGAGCGCGGCGGTGCAGATCGGCGACCCGATCACCGAGAAGCGCGTGCTCGACGCGCTCCTGCGCGCAAGGGACCTCGGCCTGTACCGCGGCATCACCGACTGCGGGGCCGGCGGCTTCTCCTCGGCCGTGGGCGAGATGGGCGCAGAGTGCGGAGCCGACGTCGAGCTGGATCAGGTCCCGCTCAAGTACCCCGGCCTCTCTTCCCACGAGATCTGGATCAGCGAGGCCCAGGAGCGCATGGTCCTGTCCGTTCCCCCCGAGCACAAGGAGGCGCTGTTCGCCCTGTGCGCCACCGAAGAAGTCGAGGCCACGGTCATCGGCACCTTCACCGACAGCGGGCGCCTCGTGGTGCGGGACCGCGGTGAGGTCGTGTGCGACCTCGACATGCACTTCCTGCACGAGGGAACTCCGCGGCCCGTGCGCAGGGCCCACTGGACTCCCCCTTCCCACGGGAACCCCGGCTGCCCGCGACCCCGGGACTTCGCACAGACCCTCCTGGACCTGCTCGCCTCCCCCAACATCGCGAGCAAGGAGTGGATCGTGCGCCAGTACGACCACGAAGTTCAGGGAGCCTCCGTGGTCAAGCCCCTGGTGGGCGCCCGCTCGGACGGTCCCAGCGATGGAGCCGTCCTCAAGCCCCTGCCCGAGTCCCGGCGTGGGCTGGCCATCAGCTGCGGCACGAACCCCTGCTACGGCGACCTCGACCCCTTCCGCATGGCGCTGGCCGCGATCGACGAGGCCCTGCGCAACGCCGTGGCGGTGGGAGCCGACCCCGACCGAGCAGCCATCCTCGACAACTTCTCCTGGGGCAACTGCGACAAGCCCGACCGACTCGGCTCCCTCGTCCTGGCCTCCAAGGCCTGCTACGAGGGCGCCATGGCCTACCGCACTCCGTTCGTCTCGGGCAAGGACAGCCTGAACAACGAGTACCGGGTCGGAGGCGAGACCCTGGCCATCCCCCCCACCCTGCTCATCACCAGCCTGGCCATCGTTCCCGACGTGGCCCGCTCGGTGACGATGGATCTCAAGCGCGACGGCAGCGCGCTGTATCTCGTGGGGACCACCCTCACCGAGATGGGCGGATCCCACTACTTCCGGCTGCGAGGACTCGACGGCGGCCTCGTCCCCAGCCCCGACCTGTCCAGCGCGCCGGGACTCTTGCGCGCGCTCCACGCCGCCATCGCCGCGGGGGACGTGCTCAGCGTCCACGATCTCTCCGAGGGCGGCCTGGCGGTCGCCGCCGCCGAGATGGCGTTTGCGGGAGAGCTCGGCCTCGAGCTCGAGCTCGAAGGCCTGGCGCTGCCGGACGCCTCGGGGGACTGCGACGAGGACACGGTGCTCCTGTTCTCCGAGTCCTGCACCCGTTTCCTCGTCGAGGTGGATCCCACGAAGACCCAGGCCTTCGAAGCCCACCTCCAAGCCCACGCCTGCTCACGGATCGGGCAGGTCAACGCTTCGGGCCAGCTACGCGTCCGCTCTCGCTCCGGCGCGGCGCTGTTCGAAGCCGACGTCGAAAAGCTCCGCCAAGCCTTCCAATCCGGTTTCCAAGGATGACGACCCCCGACCCCAAGATACGGGCCCTGGTCCTGCGCGCGGCGGGCACCAACTGCGACGCCGAGACTCGCCACGCCCTGCAACTGGCCGGCGCCGAAACGGACCTGTGCCGCGTCAACAAGCTGGCCCAGGACCCCAGGCTGCTCGACGACTGCTCGATCCTGGCCGTGGCCGGAGGTTTCAGCTACGGAGACTACGTGGCCGCGGGTCGCATCTTCGGCATGGAGCTGCGCCTGGGCCTGATCGACGCCCTGCAACGCTTCGTAGACCGGGGCGGGCTCGTGGTCGGAATCTGCAACGGCTTCCAGGCCCTGCTGGAACTGGGACTGTTCGACGACCCGGGGTTGCCCCAGGAGGAGCGCCAGATCGCTCTGACCGACAACGTCTCGAATCACTACGAGTGTCGCTGGGTCACCCTGCGCTCGGAGGAGAGCCCTTGCCCGTGGCTCGTGCCCGGGGAGCTGATGCCCACCCCCGTCGCCCACGGCGAAGGGCGTTTCGTCGTACGTACCCCCGAAGCCCTCGCCGATCTGCGGGCCAAGGGCCAGATCGCCCTGACCTACGTCACGGAGGACGGTCGACCTGCCGACTACCCGGACAACCCCAACGGCTCGGTGGAGAACATCGCGGGCATCTGCGATCCCACCGGCCGGATCCTGGGACTCATGCCGCACCCCGAGCGCAACCTCACGCCGTGGAACCACCCGCGCTGGACGCGCAGACCCGAGCGCTCGGAAGGGGAGGGACTTCTCTTCTACCGCCGTATGGTCGAGGCCGCCCTGCGGGGACAGGCCATGACCCTTTCCGCCGACTGAACCATGATTCGCCGACGACCTGTGCTCCTGCTACTCGCCCTCCTTCCCCTGATCGGAGGCTGTCTCGCCGTGGCCGCCGGGGCCGGGGCTGGCTACCTGATCAGCCGCGAAGTGTCCGAAGACAAGGTGCACTCCGCCCACATCGAGAAGGGAACCGATGAGGTCTGGGCCACCTCCAGGGAGACCCTGGAGATCCTGAGTGACCTGGGAACCGAGCTGACCCTCCAGGACACCCCGCGCATGATGACGACCAAGGTCAACGGAGCCCTGGTCGAGGTCGAGGTCGAGGCCTTCGACCTCGATCGCAACGTCCTGCGGGTGCGGGCCGAGAAGTACCT
>JAUIEE010000496.1 GCA_030428965.1 bacterium
GCCCTCGAGCATGCCCCCGTGCTGCTCGAGGCGGCCAGGGCGGGGGACTTCTTCGAGATGCCCAGCACGCGCGGGTTCGTGATCGACGCGATCGTCTCGGCCGCGGGAGACGCCGCTCGCTCTCCCTGGCGGACGGAGATCGCGGGACTCGGAAGCCTCGAGCGCTGGAACCTGCTCCAGGAACGCCTGCTGGAACGGCTGCCAGCACTCCTGCGCGGGGAGACGCAGGACCTGCGGGAGCTCTGGGAGCCTGAGCTCGAGCGCGCCACCGGGGACCTAGCGAGCCTGAAGGCCGCCGAGCGGACGGAACGGGACGAGCTCGATCTGACCGTGTGGCAGGCGGCGCGCCCCCCCGGCGATGGACTGTTCGACCCCGGCCGCCACGCGCTGTTCCAGGAGAGTCCGCGGGATCGAGCGCTGGTCCTCGGGCGCCAGAGGGATGGAACCAGCGCTCGATTCGTGATCTCGACCCGCTCCTGGTTCGATCTCGTCAGCCGCTCTCCGAGCCGGCGGCCCGACCTGGACGGCTTGGCCGCGCGACTCAACGAGCTCGAAGGCTGTACGGCGGAGGACGAGCTCGCCTGGCGCAACCAGGCCATCGACAACGCCTCGCCGGAACTGTGGTTCGGACGCGCCGAGCTGGAAAGCTTTTCGGAGCACAACGTTGCCAGGGGCCCCAGTCGACTCTCACCGCGCGTGATCGAGACCGAGGTCGAGCGAGCTCTGGGGCAGGTTTCCCGGGATTGAAACGGGAGTGGGCCCGGGCTCCCCAAAAACCCCGAATGGCCTCCGCTGGGCCACCGTTAATGGTCGAAAAAAAGGACCCGGGAAAATTGCCCTGCTGTCCGCGGCCGAACCAGGGCGTCTCCCACCCACACCCACGACGAGAGGCCTCCGCCCTGGAGCATGATGGTTCGCTCCCATCGACAACAGGCAGGCTCGAGCCCAAGAGCACTCGAGAAGACCGACGTGACCCGCCAGGGCTTCACGATGGTGGAGCTCGTGGTCGTCATGGCGGTCCTCTTGACCGCGCTGAGCATCTTCTCGCAGACCATGGTCGCGGCTTCCAAGCAGCGCACGATCAACCGCGAGAACGCCGTGGCCGCGGAGGCCATCCGCACGCTGTTCGAGACCATGCGCAGCGAGCCCTTCCGCGACATCTACGTTCTGTACAACGGGCGCGACGACGACGATCCGGGGGGAGTCGGCAGCGCCCCCGGCGCACGTTTCGCGGTCGAGGGACTCGAGCCCTTGCCCGGGGCTCCGGATGGACTGATCGGCGAGGTGCACATGCCGACGATGGTCCCAGCGCCCCTGGGGCCGATCGGAGCGGGTGGGGCCCTGCCACCTGAGCTGCGCGAGAACACGAACAACCCGACCCTGGGCATGCCCCGGGACCTGAACGGCAACAGCATCATCGAGGACGACGACCGCGCCCAGGACTACATCCTGCTGCCCGTGCGCGTCACCCTCGATTGGCAAGGGGCCTTCGGCCCGCGCCGCATGGAGATGCTGACCATGTTCGCGGAGCTCAACCCGTGAGAAACATGGGCAACAAGAGCGGTCTGACGGTCATCGAGATGATGATCGTGCTCAGCTTGCTCACGATCGTCGGCATCAAGATCTTCATGGTCGTCCAGACCGCCGGGAAGGCCCAGGCCGAAGGAACGACCTCGATCGTGCTCGACGACCAGGCGCGCCGTGTCCTGGACCGCATCGCCTACGCGATCATGGGCTCCACGCGGGAGACCCTGTTTCCCGACCCGGAGTCTCCCGTCTTCAGCGCGAGCCTGGAGTACGAGGTCAGCCTCGGGCTGGATGCGAGCGGCGAGGTGGTCTGGGGCGATCCGGAGAAGATCGAACTGTCGGAGCCGCAGACCCAGGTGATCTGGCGCGAGAATCCCGACGAAGCGGAGGAGCGTCGGGTCGTTTGGTGCAACACCGTGAGCCCGTTCCTGGAGGGGGAGACTCCGGGCAACGGCCTGGACGACAACGGCAACGGGCTGATCGACGAGGAGGGGCTCTGCTTCTCCCTGGATGGGGACCGGGTCACGATCCGGCTGACCCTGCAGAAGACGAACAAGGACGGCACGAGAGTCACGCACACGGTCGAGACGGTAGCGACCTGCCGCAACTGATCGCCATGGGGAGGCTACACCGACTCAGGACACGGACGCGCGGACTCCTCGGGGCCGGCGCTCTCCTCCTCCTGGGATCGATCGCCCACGGGCGAGCCAGCACCGAAGAGGTGGCCGAGATCCTGAGACGCGAGGCTTCCCCCCAGGACAACGCCCGGGCCCTTCTGGCCCTGGGCCCCTCGGCCATCGGAACGCTGTTCGAGATCCACGCCAGCGGCTGGATCGAGTCCACCGAGCCTCTGAACCCGGGAGCCAGGAACGCACTCTGGCAGGCCCTGAGTGCCCAGGATCCGGACCATCTGCGCGCCTTCCTCCAGAATCTCTCCCGGCCCCTGCCCCAGGCCCACGCCCGGGACGCCGTCGCGCTCATCGGCGCCTTCGGTCAGGGAGGCGACCTCGTGCTCCTGGCGACTCTGGCCAGCCCGGTCGACGAGGCTCCTCTTCCCGTGGCCCTGCGCACGGCCTTCGAAGAGGCCCTGGTCCAGCTCCTGACCCGCGATGCCACCAGCCAGACCCGGCTCCCGGCCCTCTACGGCCAGGCCCACCCAGGGCTCCTGGGTTCGATCGTCCAGGGCATCGACGCGATCGGTGCGAGCGATCCCCGGCAAGCCGTCATTCTGCTCGCGGGCCTCTTGGACAAGCGCGAAGGCCTGGACCTCTACCTGCTCACGCGCATCGCGAGGCTCTCCCAGGAAGTCGTCTTCCCGATCGAGCCTGCGGCGCTGCAACCCATCCGCCACTTCCTGTCCTGGGGAGACCCGTCCGAGGTCCAGCTAGCGGCGAGCTCCCTGGCCAGACTGAACGACTACGGGTCCGTGGGAGAGCTGGTCTCCCTGCTCTCCTCGACCGCCGGCAACGTGCGCAGCGCCGGGCTTCGCTCCCTGCGCGAGATCAGCGGTCTTTCCCTGGACGAGGCCGAGCAATGGCAGGCCTGGTTCGTGAAGGAGGAGAGCTGGTTCGACAACGAGTTTCCTCGCATCCAGCGTGAGCTGAGCTCGAACGACCCGGCCCTGGTGGCGCGCGCCCTGCGGCAGGTGGCGACCCGTCGCCTGCACCGGGACGCCCTGGCCCTGGAGGCGACGGGGGCTCTCAAGCATCCGCAGCCCGCGATCGCTCACCTGGCTTCTGTCGCCCTCGGTCAGCTCGGATCGGGCGTGGCCCTCGAGTCCCTGGCAGCCGCCGTGAACAGGCCGGAACCCCAGGTGAGCCGGGCCGCCCGCGCCGCCTACGAACGCATCACCGGGAAAGCCTTTCCGAGCCACTGACACCTTCTGGGCTCTCCCAGGCGCGCAAAACCATTCCTATCTAAAGAGCTGGCCTCCTGGTC
>JAUIEE010000497.1 GCA_030428965.1 bacterium
CCCACCACCGTGACCTGAACGGCTTCGGCGGACTGGGGCAGGTGATGCCCAGGTACTGGGCCCTGACGACCCTGGGCTTCTTCGCCGCCCTCGGTCTCCCGGGTCTGGCCGGGTTCATCTCCGAGGCCATGACCCTGATCGGTGCCTACAACGCCGCCGATCCGCGCTTCAAGCTGCTCGTTCTGATCTCGGTGCTCGGCATCGTCATCACGGCGGCCTTCCTCCTGTGGGCCATGCAGCGCGTGTTCCTCGGCCAGCTCAACGAGAAGTACAAGGACTACGGGGACATGAGCGCCCGGGAGATCTTCTGCCAGGCGCCCTTCCTGTTCCTGTGCATCTTCCTGGGGGTTGCCCCCTGGTACCTCCTCGATTGGATGCGCCCAAGCGTCAAGCAACTCGTCGAGACCCTCGGCGGCTGAGGACTGGAGAGTCGATGGATACCTACCTCGAGCAGCTGCCGCTGATCGCTCCGGAGCTGATTCTCACCGCGGTCGCCCTGGCGGCCCTGGTGTGGGACCTCCTCAAGAAGGGACGCGACTCCAACCAGGTGGGCTACCTCACCCTCGGGGGGCTGGCCGTGGCCGGCTGGTCCCTGATGGGGCAGTGGAGCATGCTGGAAGAAGGGGGAGCTCGCACGGCCTTCGGCATGGTCACCATCGACCGCTTCGGGACCTTCTTCAAGCTCTTCACGGTCGGCTCCCTGGCCGTCGTGACCCTGTTCGTGCTGGCCGATCGGCGTGAGCGCAAGCACGGGATCGGGGAGTACTACTTCCTCCTGCTCGGTGCCGCGATCGGGATCTTCTTCATGGTCAGCACGAACAACCTCCTGCTGCTCATGTTGGGGCTCGAGCTGCTCTCCCTGGCGAGCTACTCCCTGGCCGGCTTCCACAAGGGCTCCCGGCGTTCGGCCGAGGCCGCCCTCAAGTACATCGTGTTCGGCGGCCTCTCGGCCGGGGTCATGCTCTACGGCATCAGCCTGCTCTACGGCCTGACCGGCACGATCGACCTCAACCTCATGGGTCGCGGCGGGGCCGACGGCTATCCGGTCGGCCTGGCGGCCCAGTTCGCCACCAGTCCGGTCCCCGTGGGCGTGGCCTTCGTGCTCGTCCTGGCCGGCTTCGCCTACAAGGTCTCCGTCGTCCCGTTCCACTTCTGGACCCCGGACGTCTACGAGGGCGCGCCGACTCCGGTCACGACCTTCCTGGCCGTCGCCTCCAAGGCCGCCGGCTTCGCCGTCCTGCTGCGCTTCGTCGGCGCGCTCTTCCTGGTGGACGGCGTGCAGGACGTCGTCGCCGCCTACGGCGACAAGGTCGGACTGCTGCTGGCGATCCTGGCCGCGGTCACCATGACCCTGGGCAACCTCTCCGCCCTGCGCCAGTCGAGCCTCAAGCGCCTTCTGGCCTTCTCGTCCATCGCCCACGCCGGCTACGTCCTGATGGGCATCGCGGCCATGAGCGCCGCCGGCTTCTCGGCCTCGATCTTCTACCTGGCCGCTTACTACTTCATGAACCTGGGGGCCTTCGGGTTCCTGTTGCACTTCGAAGGGGTCACCGGCTCCGAGAAGATCGACAGCCTCAAGGGCATGGGCTGGCGGCACCCGCTCGTGGCCTGGTCGATGGTGATCTTCCTCGTCAGCCTGACCGGCCTGCCGCCCACCGTCGGCTTCTACGGCAAGCTGCTCCTGTTCTACGAGTGCGTGGACTCGGGGCTCACCTGGCTGGTCGTGATCGCCGCCCTGAACAGCGTCGTCTCGCTGTTCTACTACTTCCGCGTGGCCAAGGTCATGTTCCTGACCGACCCGCTGGAGCGCGAGCGCAGCTCGCAGCCTTACCTGACGGGCTTCCTGGCCGTGCTCGGTGTCCTGACCGTCGTGACGGGCCTGTTCAACGGCCCTCTCCAGGACTGGTCCGATCAGGGGCCCGTGAGCCTGGGGATTCCGGCCGAAGTCTCCGGCGACTGAGCCCGGGGTCTGCAGGGGCTTCCGGCGAGCTCGGAGCCGCCTTTCGAGGATTGTGTTCAGGGATAGGCTCGCGCTCGGCGCACGGGAGTGCGTAGCGCTCGTATCCCGAGGCCCCTTGCCCGCTTGCTTCCTGGCAACCCCCAAGGAGGATCCGATCATGAAAGCCGTCCTGCCCCCCGCTCTCCTCGCTGCGTTCCTGCTCGTCGGCCAAGGGCTCGCGTCCGAGGAGTCCGAGTCCACGATTCGAAGTCGCGTCGAGAAGACCGAGGCCGGGGAGCGCATCCTCGTCCAGGAGGCGTTCTTCGACGCACCTCTCGAGGCCGTGTGGGACGCCTACACGACGGAGGAAGGCTGGACGGCCTGGGCCGCGCCCAAGGCGCGCATCGACCTGCGCGTCGGCGGCGAGATCCTGACCCAGTACGACACGAGCCTCGAGATCGGTGATGCCGGTACGAACCGGCTCACCATCGTGAACTACGTGCCCCGGGCCGTCTTGACCCTCAAGGCCGATCTACAGCCCAACTGGCCCGAGATCATGAAGCGGGACGCCGACAACCTCTCGAACGTGATCCTGTTCGAGGCGCTCGACGGAGGGCGCAGCAAGATCACGTCCTACGGGATCGGCTACCGGGATGCTGCGGAGTACGACGCCCTCCTGAAGTTCTTCATCCAGGCCAACGAGGGGCTCTTGAAGGGCCTGCAGCGTTACCTGGAGGGTGGTGAGCGCTCCTTCTGAGGCGCAAGCAGGGATACGGGCGCTGCGTTCCAGGTGATCGCCCTGGGGCGGCGGTGAGGCCCGCGTGCTACTCCGGGCAGTCCTCGATGACGAGCGTTCGTAGATCGGGAAAGACCACGGATGTCGTGGATACGACCCCTAGACCCGGAACTCGACGGGGCGACGGTCCAAGTCGATAGGGAAGCACGCGGCGTGCCTGGCTGCCGTCGGTGGCGGCCGTGACCGTGACATCCGACAGCAGGCCATCTCCGTTCATGTCCTGGCCTTGTGCGCTCTCGCTGACGGACAGCACGGCAAACTCTCCGAAGAGGGCGCCTTCTTGCGAGCCCCCTGTGGCCAGACGAAGGTTGTGGACGCGCTCCCCTTGTAGATCGAACAGGCCCCACACGCGATCCACCGCGTCACCGTCACCGTTCAGATCGGTCGATCCTTGCGCTGCCTCGTCTTGGAGGAAGAGCACGAAGCGCCCGTCGGACCATCGGGCCCTCTGGCCAATGAAGGAGACGGGCCTCGTGGCGTGGCCCACGTCGTAGCTCGAGCCGGTGACCAGGTCATGGACCCACAGGGTGTGGTCCAGGGTGTCTCCGTCTCCGTTGGCGTCTCCGGCCTGCTCGGAAGCGGCGAAGACCACCAGGTTTCCCTCGACGCTGGGAAAGTCGATCGAGCCTGCGCCGATGACGGTCTGCGCATTCGTGTGCAGGTGCAGGAGGTTCAAGCCCGCGGAATCCGGACTTCGATAGAGC
>JAUIEE010000024.1 GCA_030428965.1 bacterium
CGCGCAGCTTCACCACGTGCGCGCGCGGCGCGATGGTGCTGGCCCGCATGGCCTCGAGCAGGTCGCTGAGGCGCGCGCGCTCGCTCATGGCGCGCGAGGCGATGAGGGTCAGCTCCTCGTTGACGTACTGCGCGTGCGACTCGTGCGTCATCTCCTGCATGCCGATGAACACGATGGGGTTGTTCTGCCGGTAGTACTGCGGCCGGTACACCCGCAGGCGCCCCTCGTGGCTCTGCTGATCGAAGTCGATGGCGCGGATGCGGTAGTGGGTGTCGTCGAAGTCGGGGGTGATGTCGACGACCCAGTTGCCGGCGTGCATGTCGCCCAGCAGGCGCACGAAGCAGCGCGTGTTGAACTTCACGAACTCCTTGGCGATGCGCACGTGGTTGATCTGCTCGCGGTCGAGCCAGGAGCGCACGAACTCGTCGCCGGGGATGCCCGCGATGTGCTCCTCGACCACGGTGTCGGCGTTGCAGAGGAACTCGATGCGGTTCGGCTCGAGCACGAGGAAGTCCACGTCGGTCAGGTCGGTCCCGCCCCAGTGCACCGTCACCTGGGCATCGGGGAAGAATCCGAGCCCCAACAGCTCGATGCGATTGCCCCCGGCATCGGACCCAGCGGAGGGCATCGTGTTGATGACGGGCACCAGGGTGGACTCGTCGTGGGTCAGGATGGACGGATCCGGAAGCGACGGGCTGCCCCCATCCAGGGCCAGGGTGACCTGGATCGTATCGTCGAGGGCAAAGCGCGCCTCGAGCTTGTGGGAACCGGCCGTCAGCATGATCGGGTTGACCAAGGCAACGTCGTCGACCTCCAACCTCACGCCGTCCCCGCCCGAGCTGGTGAACACGTAGGAACCACCCGTGGGGAGATCCAGGTCCGCTTCGAGCTGCACCATGACGTCGCCGACGAAGGGTGACCCTCCCACGCTGACCGTTCCGTCCACCCGGAAGTTCTCGACCAGCTCCACGAAGTCGGCTGTCGAGGGCACGGCGTCGAGCAAGGTGCTGGCGGCCCCGGGAGCCGATTCGTAGTAGCGCACCAGGACACGGGGCACCGCGCTGGAAGCGAGCACGTCGAAGACGACGCTGTCGTCCAGGGTCCGCTGGGGCAAGTTGTCGTCCCCGATGGTCAGCTCGATGTCGTGGGCCCCGAGGGAAAGGGGCACGATGGCGACCGGATCGCTCGAGAGGGCCATGCCCCCATCGGTCCAGGTGTAGTCGATGATGGCCCGACCGGGCTCGTGGGTGTGGGACGTGCTTCCGTCCAGGATGACGCTCTCCGAGCCGTCGGCGTCGTAGTCGACCGCGTAGGCGTCGGTCTGGATCACCACGTGCAGGTACGGATCCCCTTCGTGTCCTCCCAGCCCGCTGATGGGCACGTCGATCGAACCGAAGGGTCCGGAGAAGCGCAGGTCCACCGAGTCGTAGCGCTCGGTCTGGGGCGCAAAGGTCAGGGTCCCGGAAAGGGTCTGGTTCGAGCCGATCTCCAGATCCGTCGCGTAGCTGACGTCGCCACTGCCGCCGACGTAGAGGTTGCCGCCCAGGTCCAGGGTCATCGCGTCCCCGGTGCCGCTGCCCCCCAGCATGAGCTCGACGGTGTCGATGGACAGGGGCAGGAGCCCCTCGTTCTTGAGGCTGAACCCGAGGTTCGCCGACATTCCCGCCGCGACGGCACCGAAGTCCACGTTCGGGGGTTGGGGCACCAGGTACGGAACCCCCTTGACCTCGATCGCGGCCACGCTGGCATCGCTGAACAGGCTCTGGAACTCCACGTCGAGCATGCCGTCCGTGACGGTGACCTCGGCACTGAGGGTGAGCGCGTTGCGCAGCCCGGCCTGGGCGTGGATGTCGACGTCGTCGAACCTGACCTCGCCTTCGAGCAGCACGTCGAAGACGCGTCCGTTGTCGATCGCGATCGACAGCTCGGCCAGGTGCAGGGTCACCTCGTAGCGCCCCGAAATCGGCAGCGGAATCGCATACCCGAAGTTCGTGCCGGTGCGCTGGGTCTGGTAGAGCCCATCGTCGCTCGTGCCCCCGATCTCGAGGGAACTCACCTTCGAGCTGCCCCCGGTGGATCCGAAGTCCTCGGACCACTCCTTGGAACTGCCGTCGAAGAAGACCTCGCCCGCCGCGTTGATCCGGTGCTCGTCGCCGCGCAGCCCCATGCCGATTCCGCGCAGGCTCACGTTGCGTGCGACGGGCGCCGGCTGCACGGCCTGGACGCGGGCCGAAGCGGCGCGCATGCCCCGCGAATCGGGCTCGAAGACGACCTGCAGTCGCTCCGGCACCCCGGGCTGGAGCACGAGGGCATCGGGGGTCGCGCTGCCCTCCAGCCCCACGGGCCGCACGTCGCGGAAACCGACCCGGGTCACGTGGAACTCGTCCCGGGCATCACCCAGGGCGAACAGAGCCTCGATATCGATGGGCGCGGCGGTCGTGTTCGTGACCAGGAACGTCTGCGGAGAGGACTTCCCTCCCAGTCGCACGCCTCCGAAGTCGAGCGAGGTGGGGTCGAAGACCAGAGCGGGCTCGACCTCGGGCTCCGGCACGTGGATCTCGGGATCCGCGTCGGTGCGGTCGCCGCCACCACCGCTGATCTGGTTCTCGGCAAGGGAAGAGCCGGGGCTCGCGCTCTCTCGAGAGCAGGAGCCCAGATGGAGGGCGACCAGCACACCCAGGAGGGTGCTCTTGGAAAGGGTCGAAAAGACCTGACTCATGAGTAAGTCCAGGGCACGTTGCGCGGGGGAGGAGCGACGCGGTGTGGAACTTCGTCGGCCGTGCGAGGATGGGAACTTGGGGGCCAGGAGGCTCTGTCTCCACCCGATATTAAGCTCTTCCGAGCCAGGGTGGGGAAAGACCTGGGCATCCTGAAGAGATTTCCCCTGCGTTCAGAGCCCCGGACCGGCCTCCAGAGGCTCTCTCTCAGCCGCCCAGGGGGGCTGGGGAACTTGCCCCAAAGGCTCGAACAGCCCCTCCAAGTCGCGACAAACCTCGTCACACAGTCGCTTGCGCTCCGCCCGCCTGCGCACTTGTGCCCAGCTCACGCGCACGTGGACCTCCGGCAGGTGCAAGAGACGCCAAACGTGGGGCCAGAGGGGCATCCCCCCCCACCAGGCCACGCTCCAGGCCTCTCCCCAGGGGGCGCCCGGAGCCCGGTAGTGCAGGCAAACGGGCAACACCGGGAGCTCTCCCTGGGCAGCCGGCGCAAACAGCGAGCTCTTCAGGGGATACAGGCGGTCTCCACCGGAGGCTCTGCCTTCGGGAAAGAGCAGCACGCTGACCCCGTTCCGCAGCGTGCGGTCCATCTCGGCGGCGACCCGGACGACGTCGCGCCGCGCCGACTGATTCACGAAGAGCGTCCCGACCCCCTGCGCCATCCATCCCAACAGCGGCCAGCCAGCGATCTCGCTCTTCGCGACGAAGCGCCCGGGAAACAAGAGCCCGAGCACGTAGATGTCCAGGTAAGACAGGTGGTTCGCCGCCACGAGGAACGGACCGTCCGGCGGGGAGCCGCGGAGCTCCATCCGTGCCCCGATGCACTTCAGGCTCCAGCGCGCCCAGGTTCGCTGCAGGTGGGCCGCCGAGGATTGCGCCCGACGCTCGAAGCCGCACAGGGCCAGGAGACGGTTGGCGAGGACCAAGGGTGCGAGCAGGAAGACCACACCGAAGAGGCCGGCCATCCGCACGGCTGCACGCGCACGCCCCATCGCCCTCAGGGCTCAGCGAAAGCGGTCCGGCCGGCGGACGAAGTACAGGTGCGTATCGCGTCGATGGTGGCGCCGGTACCCGAACAGGTGGAAGATCGGCAGCACGCCCCAGCGGGCGACCCGCGGGTTCACCCGCAGGACGTTGCGCCTGTCGGCCGAGCGCCGTACCCCCGGCAACAGAACCAGCAGCGCGTCCAGGTTCCAGCGGCGCAGGAAGGCCGAGAGCTTCAGCCAGAAGGGTCGCACCTGGCGCCCGACGAAGAAGCCGTCGTTGCCCAGGGCCTGGTAGCGGGGCATCAGGACGAGCCCGCTGATCGGGCTCGAGACTTCCCTGCGCAGGACGGTCTCACCCTGGGTGTGGTAGGAGTTGGCGAGCACCTGATGCTCACGGACCGGATCGAAGTTCGTGTACCCCTCGAGCATCTGGAAGTCCTCGCCGTCCTCCAGCAGGTGGTGGTAGCGAATCTCGAGGACCCGGGGCAGCCCGTCGGCCGCCCGCTCCAAGCGCCGCACGTGCTCGCCACGTTCCGGAACGTCCTCCCGCGCGACCAGGCCCGCGGCCTCCAGGGTGAGCCAGATGGCCGCCTCGTGATGGAGAACGGTCGAAGTCAGATCGTGCTGCCCTCCCTCCACGCACACGGCGATGTGTCCGCCGGAGGAAATGTGGGAGAGCATCGTGCCCTCGATGCGCTCCTCCAGGCCCAGAATGACCGGTATGGGCAGCAGCATCCCCACGGTGCGGTTCTGAACCGTGTCGGACATGATGCTGAAGGGAGAACCGTCGGCCGATGTCGAGTGCAGGTCCAGGAGGACCAGGCCCTGCTCCGAGGTCCGTTCTCCCCAGGCCTCCAGCTGGGCCAGGAGCTCCAACAGCTCTCCTTCTTCGGAATTGGAAGCCCCCCGGCGACGCACCTGTTCGATGCGGTTCGCCGTCCAGATGCGGTTCAGGTCCTCGTCGATGAAGCGGTCGCCGGAGGTGAGCGCCTGCACGTTGCCGACCAAGGCCAGCACCTTGCCGCGCACGTCGATCCGCCCCTGGGCGAGGACCTCGAGCACGTTGCGCGCCGCCAGGACCCCGGCCGGCTCGTTTCCGTGCACTCCGCCGACGATGACCAGCAGCGGGCCCGGACCCGATCCTTCGTGGATCCCGATGACCCGATCCAGGTTCTCGAGCACTAGTCCTCTTGCAACCATTCTTCCAGCAGCTTCGCGGACACCTGAATGAAGTCCGACTCGGTGACGATGCCCACCAGACGGTCCTCGTCCACCACGGGGAGGCAGCCGGCCCGATGCTCGCGCATGAGCCCGATCGCCTCCAAGGTGCTCGTCTCGGGTCCGACGGTCAGAGGGTCGGGCCGCATGATCTCCCGCACGGCCACGGGCTTGACCTCGCTGCGCGTGCCCTGCCCGACCAGGCGCAGGAGCTGACGGTGCGTCACGAGGCCCACCAGGCGCCCCTCATGGTCTTCCACCGGTACGTGCCGGAGGTGCTCCCAGTCCATGACGCTCGCCGCCAGGTCGACCAGGTCCTCGGGATGCACGGTGAACAGATCCGTGGTCATGATCTGCCCGACCTTGCGGTAGCTCTCGCGGATGTCCCCGGAGCGCTGGATCGTGGCCAGCTCCCAGGTGTGGACGGGCTTCCCGGCCGTTTGCTGCTCCAGCATCGAGGCCGTCAGGGACCGGTAGCGCTCGTCGGGCCGGCTGGAGCTGCCCATGCCCTCCAGGGAGTCGAGCACCCACTGGGACCCGGTCTGACGCCGCGCGACCCGCTCCTCGAGCACTCCCAGGAAGCGGTCGATGTCCGCGGCTTCGATCTTGCGGTTGGCCAGCCCCTGACGAGCCAGCGGGGCCAGGTGCTTCAGGATCAGCTCGTCCGCCCCGTAGGAGCGGTCGCCGATCCACTGCAGCCTGGCATTCAGCCCGTAGCGGGCCGCCGCGGTGAAGTTCTCCCGCGCGTCGTCGAAGTTCATGACCCGTGTCACGTCCCCGTATTCGTCGGCCAGCGCGCACATCAGTCCGAAGTAGAAGGCCGCGTTCGCGATCTCATCCAGGGGGGTAGGCCCGGCGGGCAGGACGCGGTTCTCGATCCGCAGGTGCGGGACCCCGTCCCCGATCCCGTACTGGGGGCGGTTCCAGCGGTAGACGGTTCCGTTGTGCAGGCACAGGGCCTTGAGCTTGGGGATCTCGCCCCGCTCCAGGCGCGCCAGGGGGGACTCCTCGAGCTCGGTCGAGATGAGCACCCGGAAGCGAGCCACGTCCTCCCGGAAGATCTCCATGACCGACTTCTTGACCCAGTCGTCCCCGAAGCTGACCCGCATGCGCCCACCCCGCATGGTGTGGGCGTGGGAGCGGGTGTCGAGGGACTGCTGGAAGAGGGCTACCCGCGTCTCGGCCCACAGGCGGTGGCGCAGGAGGACGGGCGAGTTCACCGCGGCGGCGAGCACGGGAGCCGTCACGACCTGGGCCAGGTTGTAGAGATCGGGAAATTCTTTCGGAGCGACCTGGAAGTGGACCTGGAAGCTCGTATTGCAAGCCTCCAGCATCACGTTGTCGTGGGTCGTCTGGAGCTCATCCAGCCCCTTGATGTAGGTGCGGAACTCGCCCCCCCGCAGGTCGCTCATCACCTGGTTCAAGGCGTAGAAGCGCGGGATGGGGGTCATCGAGTCCAGGTCGAGGTGGGCCTTCTCGAGGGTGGGCAGGATGCCGGTCAGCAAGACGCTGGACGCCTCCTCCCGGGCCGCCGCGCGCACGCGCTCGAGGTTCTCGTCGAGCTCCCTCTCCATGGCGGAGAGACAGTCCCCCTTCAGCTCCAAGGGGCTCAGGTTGATCTCCAGGTTGAACTGTCCGAGCTCGGTCGTGAAAGGCCCCCCGGACAGGCGGTTCAGGATGGCGAGGGCCCGGTTGGAAGGCCTCATGGCCCGGTCCACCAGGAACATCTCCTGCTCGGCCCCGATGCGGCGGATGTCGGTCTCGAAGAAGCCTCGATCCAGCATCGTCTCCAACGCGCGTACGTCCTCGAGGAGGGCACGCATGAAGGACCGCAGGTTTTCGTTGTCAACGTCCTGATGGATGTCGTGTTCGCCCATCGAAGGGTAGCTCCAGGCGTCAGGGGACCTGGCCATCAGGCCAAAGGGGCCTGGGTGCCGCCTGGTCAGGATAGCAGAGCTCGGCATTCAAGCCGAACGGTTGGCCGGGACGGGTCGCCCGGTAGGTTCCTGGCCCCGGGAACCTACACTGGAGCCATGTCGCTGGATCTGGGGGTTCGACTCGGCGCTCTGGAGCGCCGCCTGCGCCTTCTGCTCGTGCACTTGGCGGGGCCCGCCATCCGACGCCGCGTAGACGTGGACGACCTGGTCCAGGAAGTGTTCTTGCGGGCCGTCGCGGCCCGGGGCCTTCCTCCCCCCGAGGAAGGCGAGGCGGCTCTCCTGCGCTTCCTCCAGCGGATCGCGCGCCATACGGTCGTCGACGTCGCCCGCGCGCTCCGGGCCCAGAAGCGCGCGGGGCACACCGAGCGCCTGGCCCACTCGGACTGGAGCCGCTTCGGCCCCGGGGCCCCGGCGCCGGCCGCCGACACTCCGGGCCCGGCGACCCGCGTGGCCAGCAGCGAAGAGGAGCAGCGCATCCTGCGGGCCTTCGACGGACTGCCACCCGAGCACCAGCGCGTGATCGGGCTGCGGCAGTTCGAGGGACGGTCCGCACGGGAAACGGCACGGCGCATGGGTCGCTCCGAAGCGGCGGTCCATTCCCTCTACCGGCGAGCCCTGGCGGCCTGGGAGCGCAGGCTCGAAAAAAAGGACGGCCCGAGCGACGAATCGGAGCCCGGCGCACGCCTGGATCAACCATGAGCGACCTACCTCTGGACGACCTCCTGGATCGGCTCGTGGCCGACTACTCGGACAAGCTCCTGGCGGGCGAGACGCCCGCCCACCCAGAAATCCTCGGCCAGGTTCCGCCCGAAGCCCGCCCCGGCCTCGAACGCTGCCTCAAGATGATCGACGCGGGCATGGCCCAGGTGCCCGGGTCGCAGGCTCTGGCCCGCGGCGCGCGACTCGGTCGCTACGAGCTTCTGCGCGAGATCGGCCGCGGCGGCATGGCCCTCGTCTGGCTGGCCCGGGACCGGGAGCTGGACCGGCCCGTGGCCCTCAAGATCCTCCGTCCGGGACTGGCCCTGGAGGAACGCCACGTGGACCGCTTCCGTCGCGAAGCCCTCGCCATCGCCAAGCTGAGGCACCCCCACATCGTCCAGATCTTCGATGTGGGCACGGAGGCCGGCTACCACTACCTCGCCATGGAGTACGTCGAAGGGCCCTCCCTCGCGACGGTCCTCGAAGCTCTCCGACCCCTTTCCCCCGAGCGCCGCACGGCGGAGGCCTTTGCGCGACTGGCCGGAGCGCCCTCCCTGGCACCCCGGGGCGCTTCCCTGGAGAACGTAGCCGCGGGACTGCTCGCCCTGGTGGCCGAGGCGTTGAACGCGGCCCACGAACACGGCCTGGTCCACCGCGACGTCAAGCCCTCCAACATCCTGCTGCGCAAGGACGGGACCCCCGTCGTGGCCGACTTCGGCCTCGCCAAGGCCGAGGGAGATCCGGCCCTCTCGATGACCGGGGACACCCTGGGCACGCCCTACTACATGTCCCCCGAGCAGGCCTGGCTGACCGACGTCCAGGTCGACCACCGCACGGATGTCTACAGCCTCGGTGTGACCCTCTACGAGAGCCTCAGCGGCCGCCGGCCCTTCGAGGGCGAGACGGTCCTCGAGGTCTTCGAGGCGATCAAGACCCAGATGCCCGCGGGACTGCGCAGCGTTTCTCCGGCCGCTTCGAAGGACGCCGCCGCGGTCGTCCGTCGCGCCATGGCCCGCGATCCCGAGCGCCGCTACGCCGGCGCGGCGGAGCTGGCCGCCGACCTGCGTTCCCTCGCCCAGGGCTCCCCCACCCAGGCCCGTCAACAGGAAGGCAGCTCCCTCCGGAGGGCGTGGTCCCTGCTGAGGGCCCTGTTCTCCGGCCACCCCTTCGAGTACCGCTCCCAGCGGACCTTCCTGGGGCTGCCACTCGTGCACGTCATCACCGGCCGGCGCTGGCCGGGCCAGAAGGCGCGCGCGGCCAAGGGCTGGATCGCCATGGGCGACATCGCCTACGGCGGCCTCGTCATGGGAGGCCTCGGCATCGGAGCGATCGCCTTCGGCGGCATCGCCCTGGGCCTGTTTACCTGGGGCGGGATCTCCCTGGCCCTGCTCCTCGGTTGCGGAGGCATCGCCACGGGTCTCTTGTCCTTCGGAGGTCTGTCCGGCGGCTACCTGGCCTTCGGGGGCATCGCCCTCGGCTACTACGCGATCGGGGGGTTCGTCCGGGGCGTCTACGCCATGGGAGGCAACGCCGACGGGCGCTACGTGATCACCGAGGGACGTGAGGACCTGACCGAAGAGGAGTTCTGGGAGAACGTCTTCTCCTTCCTGGGCTGACCGCTCAGGCGCGCAGGACTCCCACGGTGGCGCTCACCTCGCCGACCTCCCCCTCGTGCACGTAGGCGCCTTTGGGGGGAGCTCCGACCTCGAGGTCTTCGGCCAGGGTGTGCTCCATGACGTAGGCCTCGTGCTGCGCCAGGGCGGAGACCGTGGTCTCATCCGCCTGGAGCGAAACCCGAATGCGGTCCGAGACGTGAAAGTCGGCCTGCTTGCGAGCTTCCTGAACGAGCCGGACGACGTCCCGGGCCCGGCCCTCGAGACGCAGGGCTTCGCCGGGTTCGACGTGCAGGACCACGATGGCTTCGTTGCCCGGCAGGGACTCCACGGCCTGCCCTTCGAGGCCCTCGGCGGGCTTCAGCACCATCTCGTACTCGTCGTCTTCCAGCACGCGATCCCCCACGACGACGCGATCGGACTCGTCGAGGGTCCACTCTCCCGACCGCGCCAGGCCCAGGAGCCCCTTCATGCTCTTGCCGACGCGCGGACCGAGCACGCGAGCATTCAGCTTCAACTGGAACTCGCCGTACTCCTTGATGTCCGGGATCAGCTTCAGCTCCTTGACGTTGATCTCGTCAAGGATGAGTTCCCGAAAGGCGTCGACGCGCTGTTCCTTGCCCGTGGCGCTGGCGACCACCAGGAACTCCAGGGGCAGTCGGGTGCGCAGGCGATGGGACTCCCGCACCCCCAGGGCCGCCGAGCAGACCTGGCGCACGAAATCCATGTCCCCCACCAGCTCCGCGTCCCGGGGAAGGACCGCGGCCTGGGGCCAATCGCTCAGGTGAACGCTCCTCTCCCCCGTCAGCCCCCGGTAGACCTCCTCGGTCAGGAGCGGCAGCAGAGGTGCGGCGACCTTGCAGAGGGTCACGAGCACGGTGTAGAGCGTGTCGTAGGCGTCGCGCTTGTCCTGGTCGTGCTCGGCCTTCCAGAAGCGAGGGCGGCTGCGTCGGATGTACCAGTTGTTGAGGGCGTCGAGGAACGAGCGCACCTCGTTGCAAGCTCCCGGCAGGTCGTAGTCGTCCAGGGACTTTTGCACAGACTCGACCAGGAGGCGCGTCTTCGCCAGCACGTAGCGGTCGAGCACCCCTTTCGCGTCGGTGCGGAAGCTGGCCTGGATCCCGTCCGCGTTGGCGTACAGGGTGAAGAAGGAATAGGCGTTCCAGATCGGGTTGAGCACCAGCCGCACGATCTCGCCGATCGCCTTGCCCTCGCGGTCGATGCGCAGATCCAACCCCCGCAGGATCGGCGAGGAGCACAGGAACCAGCGCAGGGCATCGGAGCCGTAGGAGTCGAAGACCTCCTGGGGGCTGGGGTAGTTCTTGAGCCGCTTGGAGAGCTTGCGCCCGTCCCCGTCGAGCACGACCCCGTGGCAGATGCAGTTC
Source organism: bacterium (assembly GCA_030428965.1). Classification (GTDB taxonomy): domain Bacteria; phylum Planctomycetota; class UBA1135; order UBA1135; genus JAUIEE01. The sequence goes on from JAUIEE010000024.1 coordinate 10,556, forward strand.
TGGAACGGAGGCCGATCGAACAGGGCCGTGGACAGCACCATGAGGGTGTAGAACCAGCCCCGGGTCTGGGCGATGTATTCGACGATGAAGTCCGCCGGGAAGTGCTCCTCGAACCACTCCTTGTTCTCGAACGGGTAGTGCACCTGGGCGTAGGGCATCGAGCCCGACTCGAACCAGCAGTCGAGCACCTCGGGCACGCGCCGCATCATGCTCTTGCCGGTGGGATCGTCGGGGTTGGGGCGGGTGAGCTGGTCGATGGCCGGCCGGTGCAGGTCGGTGGGACGCACGCCGAAGTCGCGCTCGAGCTCGTCGAGGCTGCCGTAGACGTCGACGCGCGGGTAGGCCGGGTCGTCGCTGCGCCAGACGGGGATCGGCGCACCCCAGAAGCGGTTGCGGCTGATCGACCAGTCCCGTGCCCCCTCCAGCCACTTGCCGAACTGTCCGTCGCGGATGTGGTCGGGGATCCAGTTGATCTCCTGGTTGAGCTCGACCATGCGATCCCGGAAGTCGGTCACCTTGACGTACCAGGAGTTGAGCGCCTTGTAGATCAGCGGCTCGTCCGTGCGCCAGCAGTGGGGGTAGTTGTGCAGGTAGGTCTCGTGGCGCACCAGGATGGAGCGCTCCTTGAGCCGCGCGATGATCGGCTTGTTCGCCTCGAACACGTTCAGGCCCTGCCAGTCCGGCACCTCGGCGGTGAACTTGCCCGAATTGTCCACGGGGCAGACCACCTCGATGTCGTTCTCGGCGCAGACCTTCTGGTCGTCTTCACCGAACCCCGGGGCCATGTGGACCACGCCGGTCCCCTCCTCGGTGTCCACGAAGTCCCCGGCCAGCACCCGGAAGGCCCCCGGGTGGCCGGCGAAGAAGTCGAACAGCGGCGTGTAGCCGCGACCGACCAGCTCGCTGCCCTGGCGCACGCCGATCTTGCGCGCCCCCTCCAGCTCCTTCTCGTACTTCTCGGCCACGGCCTCCCCCACCAGCTCGAAGCGGCCGTCCCGCTCGTAGAGGCCGTAGGCGATCTCCGGCCCCACGGCCAGGGCCAGGTTCGAGGGCAAGGTCCAGGGGGTCGTCGTCCAGACCCAGATGTCGATCGGCCCGGGGTCCCCCTCGGCCGGCTCGAGGCGAAAGCGCACCGTGATGGCCGGGTCCTGCCGTTCCCGGTAGGAGTCGTCGAGCCGGGTCTCGAAGTTGGAGACCGGGGTCTCCGCGGCCCAAGAGTAAGGCATGACCCGGAAGCTCTCGTAGACCAGGCCCTTGTCCCACAGGGACTTGAAGGCCCACAGGACACTCTCCATGAACGGGAGGTCCAGGGTGCGGTAGTCGTTGTCCATGTCGACCCAGCGGGCCTGCCTGGACACGAAGTCACGCCACTGTCCGGTGTACTTGTCCACCGTCTCGCGGCAGTGCTGGTTGAAGCGGTCCACCCCGTACTCGAGGATCTTGAGGCGCCCGGAGATCCCGAGCTTCTTCTCGACCTCCATCTCGGCCGGGAGGCCGTGGCAGTCCCAGCCGAAGCGACGTTCGACACGCTTGCCCAGCATGGTCTGGTAGCGCGGAATGATGTCCTTGATGTAGCCGGTCAGGAGGTGCCCGTAGTGGGGCAACCCGTTGGCGAAGGGAGGGCCGTCGTAGAAGACGAACTCACGCGAGCTGTCGCGCCCTTCGACCGACTCGCGAAAGATCCCCTCCTTCCCCCAGTAGGCCAGCACCCGCTCCTCCAGCCGCGGGTAGTCCGGCTTGCTGGATACGCTGGGGTAGGGCGTCTCGCTCGTACGGGTCGGAGAAGAATCCATGGGGTCTCGGAAAAGGGGGCCTGGGCTGGCGAGCCTGAGAGTGTAGGCCCCGGGGAAGACCCCTCCAACGTCCGGCCCCCGGCCGGGGCGGTTTCCGCGCCCGGCTCGGCCTCGAACCCTGCTTGCCTCAGGCGACGTGCGGCTGTCCGCCCTCGTCCGGCGCAGGAATCACGAACCAGACCGCGGCCCCTCCGCCGGGCAGGTTGTAGGCGCCGATTCGACCTCCGTGGGCCTCGGCGACGCGACGCGTGACCTTCAGGCCGAGGCCGGCCGAGTCGTCCCGGCTGCGGCGACCGCTGAGGTTCTCCAGCACGATGCGCCCTTCCTCCTCGGGCAGCCCCTCGCCGTCGTCCTGGACCTCGAGCCGCAGGCCCTCCTCGCTCTGGGCCACGAGGACGCGCACGTGGTCCTGGGCGAAGTGGATCGCGTTGCGCAAGAGGTTCTCGAGGGCCCGCATCAGGCGGCGGCCGTCCGCCCACAGGATCGGGAGCGACGGAGCCACGTCGGCCCGCAGCTCGACGCCCTTGGTGTCGGCCATGGGCCGCAGCCCCATCAGCGTCTTGCGCACCAGTTCCCCGGGGGGAACCGGCTCCAGGTCCAGCTCGTCACCGGCGTCCAGGCGCGCGATGTCGAGCAGGTCGTCGGCCAGCGCGTGCACGCGCTCGGCATCCATGCGCGCCACCATGAGCAGCTCGCGCATGTCTTCCTCGGGCAGCGAGCCGCTGCGGGCGCGATCCATGAGCATGTCCGAACGATCCAGACAGGCCATCAGCGCGGTCAGTGGGGTCCTGAGGTCGTGGGAGACCTGGGCGATCCAGCGCCGACGATCCGCGTCGCGCAGGGCGAGTCCCTCGATCAGCTCGCGCACCTGCTGGCGCATCGAGTTCATGGCCCGGGCCAGGAGGGCCACCTCGTCCGCGCCGCGATCGTTGAAGGGGCCGGGCAGCTCGCCGGCCTCCCCGACGGGCGAGGCGGCCTGGGCCGCCAGACGGGTCAGGCGCCGCGTGACCGAGCGCGAAACCAGCAAGCCGACGAGCAGCGCCGTCGCCGTCGCCATGAAGACCTGCAGCACGGTGAGCAGGTCTTCGTGGCGGGCGACCAGGTCGTCGTACTCCTCCTGGGTCAGGATCGGCGCCGAGGCGTTCGGCAGGAACTCGCAGGCGTCGAGCTCCTCGAAGTCCTTGCCGACGGCCTCGTGGTAGGCCAGGTGCACCTGCTCGTCCACGCATAGCTGAACGAGAAAGCCCGCTTCCTCTTCTTCGTGGACCACGGGCACGGCCGTGGTCCGGACAGGCTCCGAGCGGTCGGGGAATTCGGCCTGACCGAAGAAGGTTGGCTCGTAGGGCCACACCTCCCCTTCGAGCCAAGGGAGACCGGGGCTGGCAGCCACAACCATCCGCTCGGTGTCCAACCACAGGAACGCGGTGCCATCCTCTCCGGCGTAGTAGCGTTCGCTGAACTTGTCGTAGGCCTCCGGGGAGGGCAGCCAGCGCCCGGGTGCCTCTTGCTCGGCGCCGTCCAGCAAGGTCTGGGAAAGCAGCTCACGATCCTGGAAGACGATCACGCCCTCGTCTCCCCCGGGCAGGTTCGCCATGCCCGCGGCGACGTCGTAGATGTACGGGCTGAGCTTGTCGAAGGCGAGCAAGAGGATGGCCAGGATCAGGGCCAGCCTGAGATCGAGCCTGCGGTACCAACGAACCCGTGCTGACTTCATCCGGTTCTCCTCTCGGCGTCTTCCGGCATGCGGTAGCCCACGCCCCAGACGGTTTCGATGTAGCGCGGGTCGCTCGGATCCTGCTCGATCCGCGATCGCAGCTTGCGCACGTGGGAGTCCACCGTGCGCGTCTCCCCGGCGAAGGAGGGCCCCCAAACCCGATCGAGCAGCTGATCCCGCGTCCAGGCGCGCCCCGGGTGTTGCAGCAGGAAAACCAAGAGATCGAACTCCCGCGGGGTCAGCTCGAGGGAGCTGTCCCCCTGGCCGGCCGTACGCGAGTCCGGGTCCGCCCACAGGTCGCCACAGCGGATGGGGCCGGCCCCGACGGAGCGCCCGGAGCGCCGCAGGACCGTGCGGATACGCGCCAGGAGCTCAGGCATGTGGAAGGGCTTGACGACGTAGTCGTCGGCACCGACGTCCAGACCCCGCACGCGCTGCTCGGGCGTGTCCCGTGCGGTCAGGATGATGACGGGAACGCCCTGGCCGCGGCGCCGGATCGTCCGACACAGGTCCAATCCGTCCCCGTCCGGGAGCCCCAGGTCGAGCAGGATCAGGTCGTAGCCCCGGGCCAGGGCGTGCTCGGCGTCCTGCACCCGCATGCAAACATCGACGTGGAAACCAGCGGCCCGCAGGGCGTCCAACAGCTCGCGGCGAATCCGCTCGTCGTCTTCGACAACGAGCACTTCCAGGAACGCCTTGGCCATGCCCCCATCGTAAGCCCTTGCCTGGCAAGGGCGCGAGCCCCCTGCCCCCGGCCCCCGGGAAAACGTTCCCGGACACATTTCGATCAAACTTCCGACATATATGGGGCCCATGATCCGGGTCTCGGACTCCCCCTCCTTGCCCCGGGGCCTGCGCACATCGTCGGGCCCCGGGGCCTCCCCTCCCGAGATCCGGCCCCTCGTCCCTCAACACGCCCCCATGAAAGCCCATCGACTCCTTCCCGCTCTGGTCGCCCTCGCGACCCCGGCCCTGGCCCAATCCCCCCAGCAAGAAGTCGGCCCCGAACCGGTCATCACCGTCCAGGGTCGGGCCTTCATGACCTGGAGCGAGTACACCAGCTCCGACCTCTTCCGCGAGCTCGGCCTGCGCTGCGGTAGCCCTCCGCGCGAGGAAACCGGAGGCGGCTCCCAGTTCCGCCCGGCCTCGGACTGCGACAACAACAACACCACGATCCGGGCCGCCTACGATCCGGTCACGATCCTGGACATCCCGGTCGTGGTGCACGTGATCGAGAACACGAGCGGTCAGGGCGCCATCTCCAATGCCCTGGTCCAGAGCCAGATCGACATCCTCAACGAGGACTTCCTGGCCCTGGCCGGCTCGAACGGTGCCCCGGGCACGAACACGATGATCCAGTTCCACCTGGCCACCGAGGACCCGGTCGGGAACCCCACCAACGGCATCACCCGTTCCGTGGACAACAACTGGTTCAACGACAGCGGTAGCTACTGGAACTCCCTCGCCTGGGACACCGATCGCTACATGAACATCTACACGAACTCGGCCAGCGGCAACCTCGGCTACGTGCCCGCACTTCCGGCGAACAGCGGCATCGTGGGGTCCAACTCCGACCGAGTGGTCGTCCTGTGGTCGTCCTTCGGACGCAACGCCCCGATCGGCCCCCCCTACAACCAGGGCCGCACGGCGACCCACGAGGTCGGCCACTACCTCGGTCTCCCGCACACCTTCTCGGGCGGCTGCGCGGGCGGCAACTGCTACCAGAACGGCGACCTCGTCTGCGACACGAACGACGAGAGCAGCCCCAACTTCGGCTGCGGCGTCGGCTCGACCAGCTGTGGATCCACGGACCCGGTCGAGAACTACATGGACTACTCCGACGACCTGTGCATGAACCAGTTCACGCCGGAGCAGACCAACCGCATGCGCTGCACGCTCGAGTTCTGGCGGCCCGACCTGGCCATCTCCGGCGTTCCGAACGCGACCTTCTCCGGGGTGCCCACCAGCGGCATCAAGCCCCTGGACGTGACCTTCAGCGACGCCTCCACCGGAAACGTCACCAGCTGGCTGTGGGACTTCGGCGACGGCAACAGCTCGACCCAGCAGAACCCCACCCACACCTACGTGGATGGCGGTCTCTTCACCGTCAGCCTGACGGTGACCGGCCCGACGGGCAGCAACACCAGCACCCTGACCGACTACGTCGACGTGGCGGAGGGCCCCCCGGCCTCCTTCGTCTACCGCAACGGCAACGGCCAGAACCCGTTCGTCTACACGGCCAACAACGATCCGATCGTCGGCATGGACTGGAAGGCCACCGTCGGCCTGGCGGGCGCTAACACGAGCTTCGTCGGGGTCAGCGCCCTCGGCACGGCCGGCTTCGTGATCGCCCGGGGCCAGGTGCTCATCCAGCCCCCGACCCTCAAGCCCCTCAACCAGGGCGTGACCGGACTGCACACCTTCCCGATCGCCAACGACGTCAGCCTCGTCGGACAAACCTTCTACACCCAGGCTGCCCGCGTTGCCCCCGGCAACATCGAGTACCTGAACGCCATCGACATCACGATCGGCTACTAGAACCTCCCGGCCCCCTCCGGGTGGCATCCCCGCGGCCGCGGCGAGCTTGCTCGTCGCGGCCCTTTTCGTTCAGGCCGGGCTGGACTCTTGCTGGGGAGCGTGCCGTTCGAGAACCTCGGCCAGGCTGCCGAAGCGAAAGCTCGAGAGCAGCCGTTCGAGCCGTGGCAGGGTGCGCTCCAGGTTCAGGTAGTGGCGAAAGCGTTTGAAGGCCGAGACGTCGTAGCGCGGCTGGTCGGGGTCGAACTCCCAGGGATGGAGGTAGATCGAAGCCGGACGTCCGCGGCGTTCCAGGGAGGCCACCGCCGCCCGGGTCACCGCCCCGGGCAGCAGACGGAAGTAGCCGCCACCCCCCATGGGCCAGTTGCGCCCCAGGAACGGAAGGGTGGAGACCGGAAACTCCAGGATCTTGCTGCCGTCGGTGGACTCGACCTCGGAGATCCCGGGCTCGAAGTCCGGGATGCCGTAGGTGGGGTGGCGCACGGGGTGGATGCTCGAGTCGTAGCGATAGCCCCTGCGGGTGAGCACGTCGAAGGCCCACCAGGTCTCCCGGGTCAGGGTGAAGGTCGAGGCGCGAAAGCCCACCGGGCGCGGTGCCCCGGCCGCCTGCAGCGCCTCCTCGGTCTTGCGCAGGTCCTCGTCCAGGGCCTCGGGGCCGAGGTCGCCCAGGAACAGGTGCTCGTAGCCGTGGCTGGCAACCTCGTGCCCGGCATCCAAGCAGCGTCGAACCAGGTCACCCCGTCGCTCGGCCACCCAGCCCAGGAAGAAGAAGGTGGCCTTCGAGCGGGTGCGATCGAGGCAGCTCAGCACCGCGTCCATGCCGACGTCGATGCGCGAGGGAATCGTCTCCCAGTCCGCTTCGGAAACGACCCCGCGCAGGTTGGCCACGTGGAAGAACTCCTCCACGTCGAAAGAGATCGCGTGCAACAGGTCGCTCATGCCGCCACCTCACCGAAAGCGCGCAGCACGCGCCGCACGTTCCCGCCCCAGGTCAAGTCCCGCTCGATCACGGTTTGACGGGCCCGGCCGCCGAGCTGCGAGCGCAGCTCGGGATCGGCGACCAGCTCGCCCATGGCGGCCTGCAGGGCCTCGGCGTCCCCTGGCGGAACCAGGAGGGCGTTCTCTCCCTGGGTGAGCACCTCGCGGATGTTCTCCTGGTCGGGACCGATCACCGCCAGCCCGGCGGCCATGTACTCGTGCAGCTTGAGCGGCGAGGCGTACGGATTGATGGCCGGCAAGAGGGCCGCGTCGAAGGCCGGCAAGAGATCGGGGATACGCCCGTGGGGACGCTTGCCGGGAAAGTGGATGCGCTCGACGAGGCCGTGGGCCCGGGCCTGTTCCCGCAGGGCCTCCTCCGCGGGCCCTTCTCCGATCAGGACCAGGTGAGCGCCCGCCAGCTCCGGGCAGCGCATGCCGTCCAGGACCAGGTCCAGGCGATGCCAGTCCCGGTAGTAGCCGACGAAGCCGAGCACGAACTCGGCCTCCTGGGGCACCCCCAGGTCCTCGCGCGCCGCGGCTCGCACCGCGGCCCGATCCCCGTACTCGTAGAGCTCCAGATCGACGCCGTTGGGGGTCACGAAGACGCGTTCCCCCTCGACTCCCATCTCGACGATCATGTCCCGAAGAACCCCGCTGACCGCGCAGACGCGATCGGCTTCCCGGAACACGTAGCGCTCCACCTTGCGCGCCAGGTCGGGAAACGAGAGGCCGCGGGTCTTCTCCAGCTCCAGCACCATGGGCGAGTTGACCTCGAGGATCAGCGGCAGCCCGGTCCGCTTGGCCGCCAGGATCCCCGAGGCGTTGCCGAAGGCATAGCGTTCGTAGATGAGATCGGGGTCGAAGCGCGCCGCTTCCCCGACGATCCGGCGACGGGCGATGCCGTTGTAGCCGTACTCGGCCAGCTCGCGTACGAAGCGCGGCATGCGCGTGATCCAGCCCCAGGAGGAACGCCCCGGAGCCTCGGCCTTGGGCGGATGCCAGCTGCGCTGGACGTGCTTGACCAGACCGACCTCGTGCACCTCGTGCCCCTGCTCCTCGAAGGCCTGGATCAGCGAGCGGATGTGGACCGCCTGGCCATCGTCCGCCTGGGTTCGATGGTGGTAGAGAACCTTCATCGGGTTCCCTCCCGGGCCTGCTCCAGGCAACGCTCCAGAGTCTCCAAGCTGTGGTCCCAAGAAAGGTGCTGGACCCCCTCGCGCAGAACGGAGGGTTCGGGCGGGTCTTCCAACAGGTCGGCCAACATGGCGCCCAACCTTACGGGATCCCGATGCGTAGCCAACATCCGCCCGAGGTGGGGCGCTAGCAGTTCGGCCGTGCCCCCGGCCGCCGTGGCCAGGACGGCCCGTCCGCTGGCCAAAGCCTCGAGCACGACGTTGGGGCGCCCCTCCCGCTTGCTCGTCAAGAGCAGGACGTCACAGGCCGCGTACCAATCCGCCAGGCCGCCCGGCTCTACCTCCCCCACCAGCTGCACCTTGTCCCCCAGGCTCCTGGCCTTCACCTGGCGCGCCAGCTCCGTGCCCAGGGGCCCTCGCCCCACGAACACCAGCTGGGCCGCGGGCGGAGCTCCGGCCAGGAAGACCTCCAGGGCCAGCAGGGGGTCCTTGCGCTCGATCAGGTGTCCCGCAACCAGGACCAGGGGCCCAGCGGGGGACAGCCCCAGGCGTCGTCGGCCCTCTTCCTTGGGCCGGGGCCGGAAGAGCTCGAAGTCGACCCCGTTCGGAACCAGATAGCCACGCCCCGGCACGCCAGCCAGTCGATCCATCGCGTCGACCAGGTCCTGGGAAACCGCGCACCAGTTGCCCGCGGTCCGCAGCAGGGCGGCCAGCTCGTCCCCGAGGCCAGCTTCGCCGGCCACCTGCAAGACGTCGCTGCCGCGCCCGTTGACCACGAAAGGAACCCCGGCTTTGGCCAGCGGATGCGCTGCCCCTGCCGCGGGCCAGGCGTAGTCCGCCACGACGACGTCCGGTGTCCCCTCGCCGAGGAGCTGCGCCAATCCGGCCTTCACGAAGCGCCGCTGGTTGGCCAGGTCCCTGCCGGGCCAGTGCCAGTAGCGCGGACGTCGAACCACGATGCCCTTGCGCTCTTCGGAGCGGGGGAAGCCCGCAATCTCCTTCCAGCGTCCGCGCGCCAGGGGCCCCGGCGTGTGTGGCAGCGGCTGAACGACTCGGACCCCGTGCCCCCGGCCGACCATCCCCGTCCAGCGCCGTTCGGCGAACACGCCCTCGAAGGGGCGCGGGGGTCCCGGGTAGAGGGACGTCAGGACGCCGACGTTCATGCGCTCAGCCCGACGACCCCGTGACGCCGTCTCCAGCCTTCGAGCACGAACAGGCTCCACAGGAGACGCCCGTGGTCCCGCCGACCGGCCAGGTGTTCCTCGAGGTGCTTCCTCGTGGTCTCGCGCCGGATCCATTCCTCGGGCAGTTCCTCCACCGCCTCACGGACCGCGGTCCGCAGGGGACCTCGAATCCAACGGTCGAGGGGCGTGTCGAAGCCGCGCTTGGTGGCGTCCAGGACCTCGGCCGGAATGCGCTCGCGCAGGGCTCGCCGCAGGGCGTGCTTGCCGCGTCCGGCATGGACCTTCTCATCGGCGGGAAGATGGGCGAATCGGCCCACGAAGCGGTGATCGAGGATCGGCACGCGCACCTCGAGCGAGACCGCCATCGAGGCGCGATCCACCTTGGCCAGGATCTGGTCCGGCAGGTAGGTGTGGAAGTCCGCGTACTGGGCACGGTAGAGAGGATCGTCGACGGCCGGCCGGCGGTAGTGCTCGGCGAACGCGTCGAACGGATCGTAGTCCCCGAGGGAACGGGCCACGTCGGGCGCCAGGAGCCCCAGGGCCTCGCTGCGCTCGATGCGGGTCACGCTGCGCCAGTAGGCCCTGGCCGGGTCGTCCCCGACGTTGGTCAGGAACGTGCGTCCGCGCAGGAAGCGGGGAGCCCAGTCCAGACGCGGGTAGACCAGCCCCGCGGCGCGGAAGAGGCTCCGCCCGGCCTTGCCGATGCGTTGCCGCAGGCGGTTCTCGGCCACGTCGTGAACGTAGCGCCTGTAGCCCGCGAAGGTCTCGTCTCCCCCGTCCCCCGAGAGCGCGACGGTGACGTGCTCGCGCGCCATCCTCGAGACCAGGTAGGTGGGAACCGTGGACGGATCAGCGAGGGGCTCGTCGTAGAACCAGGGCAAGACTTCGATGGCCAGGGAAGGATCGGCCTCGAGGATCTCGGTCTCGTGGCGCACCTGCAGGCGCTCGGCCGTGGCCCTGGCGATGTCGAGCTCGTTGTGGGAGCGCTCGTGGAACCCCACCGAACAGACCAGAGGCGGCGAGTCCGAGGAGCGCGCCATGCTCTCCACCACGGCCGTGCTGTCGACGCCTCCGGACAGGAAAGCCCCGAGGGGGACATCGGCGATCAAGCGGTCACGCACCACGCGGTCCAACCACTCCAACACCTCCTCGTTCGTCGTCGCTCCGCGCAGGCCGTCCTTGGGCAGATCCCAGTAGCGACGCACGTGGGGCTGCGCCCCCGGCGACCAGCGCAAGAGGTGCCCGGGCCCCAGGCGCGAGATCCCCTGCCAGGCGCTGGCATCGCCCCCCACGTACCCCTGCACGAGGTAGTCCAGCAGCTTTTCGGGACGCAGTTCCCGGGGCGTCCAGCCTGCCTCGAGCAGGGCCTTGGGTTCGCTGGCGAACAGGAGGCCCCGTGGCTCCTGCACCCAGTACAGCGGTTTGATGCCCAGGCGATCGCGCACGAGGATCAGCTTCTCCTGCCCCTGGCGCCGGTCGCAGATGGCGATCGCGAACATGCCCACCAGCTCTTCCGCGAAGTCCTCGCCCCGCTCTTCGTAGAGATGGATCACCACCTCGCTGTCGGAGCGCGTGCGGAAGCGGTGTCCCTTGGCCTCGAGGTCCTTGCGCAGCTCCTGGAAGTTGTAGATCTCACCGTTTAGGACGCCGACCACGTCCCCCTCCTCGTTGGTCACGGGCTGGTGCCCTCCCTCCAGGTCGATGATGGAGAGCCGGCGAAAGCCCAGCCCGAACGGGCCGCCGACGAAGATGCCCTCGTCGTCGGGCCCCCGGTGCACGAGGGTCCCGTTCATCCTGCGCAGAAGGTCC
>JAUIEE010000498.1 GCA_030428965.1 bacterium
TCTCGCTGGCGAGAACGGCCTCGGTCATCTGCGGCAGCTTCACGAAATCGGTCACGCTCTTGTAGTAGAGCGAGCGATCGGGGTGCCCCAGGATCGTGTCGGCGTCGGACTGCCAGATCCAGGCGTAGGGCGAGGGATCCCGCCCTTCGTCCACCAGCCCCCGAAAGGCGTCCTTGACGACCGAGCTCGACACCAGGTCTTGCAGGTGGATCCAGTTGACCAGGGCGTAGAGCACGCCCACGACCGGCCCTCCGTCGCTGCGATCGCGCACCGGCATGGCGAAGCCGATGTTGTAGTGCCGCGCCGGGTCGGCCTGGGGATCGTTCGAGAGGAAGGGGCTGTCGTGATGATCGACCACGGCGGGCCGGCCCGCGACAGCGTCGGCGAACCAGGACTGGTCGGAGTAGTCCCGGCTGAAGAACGCTTCCAGCTCGTCCCGCTCGAAGCGAGTCCCGTCCGGGCGCAGGGAGTTGCAGGTCACGAGCTCTCCCTTCGGAGAGACGAGCAACAGCAGGTCGTAGACCTCCTTGAGCGCCACCAGGCGGTCGAACTCGCGCGTCTCCTGGGCCAGGTAGGGCCGCTCGAGGCTGACCACAGGTTGGCCGTTGTCGCCACGGGCCCAGCGGTAGAGGGTCTCCGCATCCCACAGCGGAGCGGGGCCATCGCGTCCCTCGGCGCGCGCCTTGGCCAGGAGCGCCCGTTCCTCCTCGTGGTTGTCGAGCGCCAGGCGGATCAGGTTGGAGTCGGCCCACTGGGCCATGTCCTGGTGACGCTGGTCGACGAAGACGTCGATCTTGCCGGCGATGTCCTTCACCAGCCCCAGGAGAGCCTGCTGAACCACGTGCCGCGTGAGCCGGTCCGCCATCTGCACGTTGATGAAGAAGGCGAAGGCGACGAAAGGCAGGATGACCGCCGCGGAGACGGCGACCACGAGTTTGGTGGAGATGCGGCGGAACATGCTCGCCCGAGGAGATCGGGGCAGGATACCCTGCGGACCACCTCCGCCCTTGAAGGAACCGGAACGCATCTTGATCGTGCGCTTGTCCCACCTGGGCGATGTCGTTTGCGCCCTGGGGGTCTACCACGCCCTGCACGAGGCGTACCCACAGGCCCGCCTGGCCTGGGCGATCCAGCCGGAATTCGCCGGGCTCGTGGCCGGCTTGCCCGGGGTTTCCGAGGTGATCGCCTTCGAACGGCGTGCCGGATGGAGGGCCTGGCCGGCCGTACGACGCGCGTTGAAGCGCTTCGACCCGGACCTGACCGTCGATTGTCAGGGCAACCTGAAGAGCGCCGGGGTGGTGTGGGCCTCAGGTGCGCCCCGGCGCTCGGGCCCCGCACGGCGGGACTGGCGGGAGGGTGCGGGATCGATCGTCCTCAACGATCCGGCCCCGGCGGCCCCTGGTCCCCACGCGATCGAGGGCATGTTCACGCTCGCGCGACACGTCGCCCCCCAGGCCAGCTTCCCTCCGCGCACCGATCCTCACCTGTCCCCCGCGGAGATCGCAGCGGGGGAAGCTCAGCTCGAGGCTCGCTTTCCCGGAGCCGGCGCCCACTCGGTGGTGCTGGCGGTGTCCTCCACGAGGGACGTTCGCTCCTGGCCGGCCGATCGCTGGAGCAGCCTGGCCCACGACCTGGCCGCCTGCGGGCGCCACGTCCTCGTCTTGAGCGGTCCCGCCGAAGCGGATCTCGGGCAAGACCTCGTGCGCAAGCTCGCTCGGCGTCGCGGAGTCACCCATTGGGTCGGGCAAGCTGGCCTGCGGGAACTGGCGGCCCTCTTCACGGTGCTCGCAAGACGCCGCGTTCCCCTGGTCGCCTGCGACTCGGGTCCGATGCACCTGGCCGCTGCCTGCGGCATGACCGTCCACCTGTTGGCCGGTCCCCAGGACGCGGCCCGCACCGGCCCCTGGCCCCAAGGGGACAAGCACCGGGTCCTGCGTGCCCGGGAAGCTCCTCCCTGCGCGCCCTGCCTCGCCCGTCGCTGCGATCACGGGGAGGGACCCGTCTGCATGGGCGGAATCCTCCCCGAGCAGGTCCTGGCCAGCCTGGACGCGCTAGAGTAGGCGCTTTCCATGAGGATGATCCACTACTACACGGGCCTGGCCGTGCTCCTGCCCGTGGCTCTGTTCGCGACCGCCTTCACCGGCGCGCTGCACGACGGAACCCAGAAGCACCTCGCCCTGGGTCTGTTCACAGGCATCTACTGCGTCGCGGTCCACACCCTCTTCATCCTGTTCATGATCGTGACCGGACGGGTACTGAAGGCCGCCATGCAGTCGCGCCCCCTGGGCCCCGAGTTCCTGGACGAGCTGAACGTCTTCTTCGCCAAGAAGAGCGCCTACCCCATGGCGATCCTGGCCGCCTTCCTGGCCGTGGCCACGGCCGTCCTGGGACACGGCGGCTTCATCGGGGTGCCGACCTGGATCCACTACCTGCTCGGCCTGTTCACGGTGCTGTTCAACCTGTTCGCCGTACGCTCCAGCTACCTCGCGCTGCGGGACAACCAGAACCTGATCGATCGCACCGCCGCCGAGCTGGACCGCATCGATGCGGAGCTGGGGCCCGAGTCCCTGCCCTCGAACGAGCCGACCTGGGCCTTCGGCACAGGCACCCGCTGGCTGGTCTTCGCCGTGTCGGCCTGGCTGCCCTACCTGTACTGGGGCTGGATCGTCTGGCGCGGCGACTTCGGCCGCATTGGCCTGGCCTTCCCCCTGGTCTCAGCCGTGGCCAGCGCCTTCGGCCTCATGCAGGCCTGGCGCAGCCGCTGGACGGAGCCCCCCGGAGACGGCTCGGGCTGATCAGCCGCCCTCGGACCCGTCGACGGCCGCCTGACGCGCCAGCTCCCGCTCGATCTGGGCCATGCGCTCGCGCACGTCCCGGAACTCGGGCCAGATGAGCTCGTCGATGCGACCGTACAGCTCCAGCGCATCCTCCGGCTCCGGGGCTTCCTGGGCCTGCGCGTACAGGCTCTCGGCCTCGGACATCATCCACTCCACGGTGGCCTTGCGCTCGCGGGCATCCGCGAACACCTCGGTCTCCTCGAGCAACTGCCCGTAGACCTCGACCGCCTCGGTGTATTTGTAGTCGCGCTCGAAGCTCACCGCCCGATCGTAGAGCTCCCGGAAGCGGGTCTCCTCGATCTCGGCCTCCTTGAGGGAGATCTGGTCCTTCTGGGCTTCGCTGAGCGAGTCGGCTTCCTCGAGCAGAGCCGCCGCCTTGCCCAGCTCGCCCCCGCGGATGTCCATGTCCGCCTTGGACACGTTGATCGCGGCGCGTACCTCGCGATCCATACGATTGAATCCATCGCGAGCCGCGGCCAGCTCCGGGTCGAGCAGGAGCGACAGGCGAAACTCGTTGCGGGCGGCGAAGTAGAGCCCCTGGGCCTCCAGCTCCTCGGTCAGCTCGCCCTTGTCG
>JAUIEE010000499.1 GCA_030428965.1 bacterium
GGCCTGAGCCTGATGGCGCTGGGGCAGTCGGAGGCCGCAGAGCAGCACTTCCAGCGCGCTCTACAGGTGCGCCAATCGGTGTTGGGCTCGGACCACCCACACCTGGCCTACAGCCATCATCATCTGGGTGAGTTGGCACTGCAGTCCGGCGAGCTGGACGCCGCAGCCACCCACTTCGATCGAGCGCTGCAGATTCGTCTGGCCGTGCTCGGTGTTGGCCACCCTCTCAGCGCCACCTCGACCCTGGCCTGGGCGCGCCTGTTCGACCGTTGCACCCTGCCTCCCGCGGACGTCGTGCCCCTCGGGGAACGACGTGCCCTGGAGGGCGCCCCCCGGCCGGACCCGGGTTCGCCGCCCGCATCGGCCGCGTCCCAGCCCGTACGCGAAGGGTACGAGCTCGGGTTGGCGGCCCTCGCGGCGGCGCTCGGCGCCCTGGCCCTCAGCCTTCTGGGACGGGGCTAGACGCTCGATCCACCACCGGCCTCGCCGAAGTCGATTTCGCCGTAGCGCTTCTGGAAGACCAGGAGAGCCAGCCCGCCGACGAGGACTCCGAACCAGAGCGTTGCGGCGCGTGTCAAGAGAACGGCACCTGCCGCCTTCGAGCGAGCCAGGTCCAGGGAAAGGCCGGCGATGGCCTGGTACTCGGCGCGCAGCAGGGCCCCCAGGGACCACTCGGTGACGCCGAGTCCGCCCGGTGCGATCAGAACCAGGGCCCCGACCAGGGCACCGGTCGCGTAGGCGAAGACCGCGAACAGGAAGGAGACCGGTTCGGGCACGAAGGCGTTGGCGATCAGCCAGAAGCCCGTGCACTCGAGTCCCCAGGAGAGGACCGAGATGAAGGTCGGGGGCAGGATCTCGCGGGGTGCCAGGAGGATGCGGCTGCTGAGGAAGGCCCCTTCGGCGCGGGGTGCGATGCGCTCACCGTAGGGGAGTCGGGCGAGGCCCGCGATGGTCCAGCGGGCGACGCTTTCCGATCCGCAGCAGAAGACGATCGCGACGCATACGGCCAGGGTCGTCCAGAAGACCCAGGCCAGCTCGGGGTGGCTGACGAGTCCACCGACGGCCATCAGGATCAAGTAGCCCAGGAGATCGGTCAGCCGCTCCGCGATCACGATGGGGGCGCTTTGGTGAATGCGCATGCCGGTGACCTTGCGGATCATCCAGGACTTGAGCACCTCGCCCATCTTGCCGGGCGTGACCCCCATCGAGAAGCCGGACAGGTAGATCAGGAACGAGGTGCCCAGGGAGAGCTCGACCCCGAGCAGCTTGCGGTAGCGCTCCCACTTCACGAAGCGCAGCAGGTAGTTTCCGAAGGAGAGCCCCATGGCCGCGGGGATGGGCCACAGGGCAATGCCCTGCGCAGCCTGGCGGAGATCGTCGAGATCGATCCACAGCACGATGGCCAGGTAGACCGCGATCCCGAAGAGGATTCCGAAGAGGACGCGTCGTCCCAAGCCCAGCTCCTAGACCGAATCGGGCGCGGCCTTGCGCCCCAGGGCGAAGAAGACGAGCACCAGCGCCCCGACGCCGAGGATCAGCGAGATCCACGGGGACAGCCCCAGGTACGTGGCCGGCAGGTAGCCGCAGGCGACGGACACGAGCATCGTGAGGATGGCGTAGGGGGCCTGGGTCTTGACGTGGTCGATGTGATCGCAGGCGGAAGCGATCGAGGACATGACCGTCGTGTCCGAGATGGGAGAGCAGTGGTCGCCGAAGATGGCCCCCGAAAGAACCGAGGCGATGCTCATCACGAGCAGGTGCTGGCCCGAGGTGACCGGGTCCGGGCCGAGCTCGGTCGCCGTGCCCAGGTGAAACGAGAGACCCACGACCAGGGGCAGGAGGATGCTCATCGTGCTCCAGGAAGATCCCGTGGCGAAGGCCACCAGGCCGGCGAGCAGGAAGAGCAGGGTCGGCAGGGCCAGGGGATCGATCGAATCTCCGACCAGTGCCGTGAGATAGGGGCCGGTTCCCAGGTCGTTCTTGCACACCGCGCCGATCATCCAGGCCAGGTAGAGGATGGCGATGGCCACGCCCATCGAGCTGAGGGTGGTCCAGGAAGCCTGGACCACGTCCCTGGCCAGGCCAGCCTGCAGGGCGGCCAGGGCGGCGACGAGGAAGCCGGCCAGGGCGCCGACGAACAGCGGACGTTCTCCGCTGCCGTCGTAGAGGACGGAGGTGGCTCCTTCGATCGTGAAGAAGTCGGCGCCCATGCCGAACGCGCCGCCGGCGCGCAGGATCTCGAACAGCGTCGTGCCGAGGAAGGCCAGGAGGGGCAGGACGGCGCGCCAGGCCCTGGGCTGCACCCCTTCGGCGGGCTCCATGGCCGTGGCCTCTTCCGACACCATCGGCGTTGCGCCCGGCCGCAAGAGCTCTCCCGTGCTGCGCGAACGTCGCTCCGCCTGCAGCATGGGGCCGAGGTCCCGGCCCGAGAGGGTGATGATCCCGACGGTGAGGATCGCGAAGATGCAGTAGAAGCTGTAGGGGATCGTGCGGATGAAGATCTCGTAGCCTTCGGCCGAGCTCAAGCCGGCGGCGGGTAGCTGTGCGCTGAAGGTCGAGACCTCGAAGGCGATCCAGGTGCTGAAGATCGAGAGGCCTGCGACGGGGGCCGCGGTGCTGTCGACGATGTAGGCCAGCTTCTCCCGCGCGATCCGAAAGCGATCGGTGAGGGGGCGCATGGTCGATCCGACCAGGATCGTGTTGGCGTAGTCGTCGAAGAACACGACCAGCCCCATCAGGTACGCGGCGATCTGGGTGCGGCGTGCGTCCTCGGCCATGCCGGAGACCCGGTCCATGAGTCCACGGATGCCCCCCGAGCGTGTCATGACGCCGACCATGGCCAGCATGAAGACCACGAAGGCGATGATCATGGCGCGGCCTTCGTTGGCGAACTCGGCCCAGAAGTAGCGCCGGAAGACGTCCAGGGCACCTCCGAAGGATGCGGCCAGCAGCGACTCGGTGGCCTGACGACGAAGGATCGCTCCGACCAGGACGCCCAGGAAGAGGGCGGTCAGGGGACGGCGCAGGAGGACGGCCACGGCGATGGCCACCAGCGGGGGCAAGAGCGAGGTGGGGCCCGGTGCCTTCCAGTCTTCCTGCACCTCCGCCGTGACCGGACCGGGTGCGTCGACCGTGAGTCGGACCCGATCGCCCTCGACGGCCAGCTGGAAGTCCGTTCCTCCCGGAACCGCTTCGAGCTCGCCTCGAAGGTCGAGCTCCCCTCCAGAATCGCCGGCCTCCTGCCGCAGGGCGCGCACGATCGAGCGCCGCAGGTCGGTATGGACGGCGGTCGTCCCCGTTTCCGCGCGCACGTTGCCCAGGGACAGGACGCGGACTCCCTCTTCGTCGCTCGCTACGTCGTTCAGGAGCCACGTGCCCAGGGATGGCCGCTC
>JAUIEE010000025.1 GCA_030428965.1 bacterium
CGGCGCCCCCCGAGAGGCCGTTGTCGTTCAGGTCGATCGTCGCGAAGCGGGCGGCGAGCTCCCAGGCTCGCTCCCCTTCCGCGGCGCGCAGGCGCTTGAACTCCCCTGAATCGATCCGATAGGCGTCCTCCCGCGACTCCCCGGTCAGGCTGTAGGTCGCCTGCACGTGCCAGCTGCTGAAGTCGAAGTCGCCGCCGGTGCGGTCGACCTGGAGCTGGTTGAGCTCTCCGCCGATCGAGAACGGGCCGTGCACGTAGGTCGCCTCGACCCCGTACATCGAGACCGCGTCGACGTCGGTGATCACTCCCGTGTCCACGATGCGCAGGTTGGACATGTTGGTGGATTCGTCCCGGATGCGGACGCTGTTCGAGCCGTCTTCCGGCATGCGGTAGGCTCCGCGGGCCGCGAGGTGCAGCACCTGGCCGTCCTCGTGGATGGGCGTGCCCACCACCCGAGCCACGGCACCCCAGCCCTCGTCGTCCACGGAGGTCGGCTGGACGCTCTCACCGAAGATGCCGGCGGCCCAGAAGACGTTGTCGGTGTTGTCCTGGGCGCGAATTCCAATGGCCCGGTCGATGAAGGGGATGATCAGGAAGTTGTCGATGCCTCGCTCGACGAAGGGAATGTCGTTGGAGCTCATCTCCACGCCGAGGCTGAACGGTTGCTTCTGGTGTCCGACGACCCAGCTGGGGCCGCTCTCCGGATCGAGACCCAGCCAGAAGTCCTTGACGTCGCTCCCATCGTTGCCGAAGTCCACCTCGGCCGCCCAGATGAGGTTCTCGGGCAGGCGTCCCTTCATCTCGAAGCGGGCACGGCGCAGCTCGGTTCCATCCTGGGTATCGCCGTTGATGCCCACTTCCCGCGAGTGGAAGTTGCCGTCGACTTGAACGCGACCGCCGACCTTCATGGAAGACTCTCCGTCCGCCGACTTGAAGCGCAGTCCCTTGCCGTCGATCGTGAAGGAAGGCTCGTCCTCCGCTGTCGGAGCGGGCGGCTGGGGTTTCGCGAGGGCCTCGTACTCCGCGAGGGTCAAGCTGCCGTTGGCGAGCAGGACGTCGAGCAAGGTGTTCGGCTCCTTGCTGGGTTCCGACCGGGGGGCCGTGCCCGCAGGAGAACTCGCCGTTTCCCTGACCGCCTTGACCTCGGCATCCGCAGCGTTGATCGAGGACGTGCGCAGGGTTTCGACGGAACTGCAGGCGGCAACCGATGCGGTGAGCAGGGTCACGATCGCGGCGCGGTGGAAGCGCGAGGGGGTCAGGAAACGGAACGGTGTCTTCATTCGTCTGTCTGCCTGCTCCGAAGCGTGGAGCGTCATCTGGGGTGGGCTTGGTCTTCTTTGGGTGACACCCCTGGCGGCTATCGGGAAACGACGGTGCCAGCGGTTCGAGGTCATGAGTCGTCGGGGGCCCGGGGCGTGGAGCGGGGCAAGCCGCCTCCCTTCACGCTTCCTTGAACTTCCCCTGAGGAATCGGGGCGAACCCTAGGCCTTTGCCGGGCCCCACGCCCGACAGGCTTCGATGAAGTTCTTGTGGAGGAATCTTCACAAAACCCCCTCTGGCGTCCCCCCTGATGGGGCCTTTGCGCCAGCTTGACGGGGCGGAGGGGGCCAGGGCAGGGTAGGCAGCTGGAGCTGCGGATTAATATGTCCTTCACAAATGGCTAATGTCGACTTCACCGCCCTGGGCTCTGCTGTCGCGCTGATTCAGGCCCCTAAGCGAAGGCGCCTGACCTGATCCCACCCAGATGGAGAAACACTTCCTTGAAGCGATCCACTAGCTCGATCCTCGCTGTCCCCGCGGCCCTGGCCTGCCTCGCGCTTTGCGCCGAGGCCCAGGCCGTCCAGGTGGACACGGCTCTGCCGAAATACACCCCCGTTAAAGGTGTCTCGGGTGCCGTCAAGAGCATCGGTTCCGACACCATGAACAACCTCATGGCCCTGTGGGCCGAGGGGTTTCAGAAGATGTACCCCAACGTGACGGTCGAGATCGAGGGCAAGGGCTCCTCGACGGCCCCCGCGGCCCTGATCGCCGGTACGGCCAACTTCGGCCCGATGTCGCGTGAGATGAAGAGCTCGGAGATCGACGAGTTCGAAGCGGAGTTCGGCTACAAGCCGATCGCCCTGCCGACGAGCATCGACATGCTGGCGGTCTACGTGAACAAGGACAACCCGATCGCCGGCCTGACCCTGCCCCAGGTCGACGCGGTCTTCTCGAAGACCCGTGTTGGTTCCCATCCCACGGACCTGCGCACCTGGGGCGATCTGGGTCTGGAAGGCGACTGGGCCAACCAGCCCATCAGCCTCTATGGCCGCAACTCGGCCTCGGGCACCTACGGCTTCTTCAAGTCCAAGGCGCTCTTCAAAGGTGACTACAAGGACGAGGTCAAGGAGCAGCCGGGCAGCTCCTCGGTCGTCCAGGGCATCGCCACGGACAAGTACGCCATGGGTTACAGCGGGATCGGCTACAAGACCGCCGACGTCCGTGCCATTCCCCTGGCGCGCAAGGCGGGAGACAAGTTGGTTCCGGCCGAGGCAGCCAATGCCTACTCGGGCGACTACCCCTTGTCCCGCTTCCTTTACCTTTATGTGAACGTGGAGCCCAACAAGGAGCTGGACCCGCTCCGCAGGGAGTTCATCCGCTACATCTTCAGCCAGGAAGGCCAGAAGGACGTCCTCAAGGGGGGCTACTATCCGGTGACGGCCCCGATCGCTGCCAAGACCCTTGGTATGATCGGGCTGGACCTGCCGAAGCCCGTCGAAGCCGGGATGCAGCGCTGAGCCTCCAGAGACCTGAGCCACGGGCGACAGGCCTCCTCGAGGCGGCCTGTCGCCCGATTCTTGTTTTCCCTTCCGAGGACCTTTCTTGAAACCGAGAGCGACCGGCACTCGACGACCGCGCAAGACGCGCTTCTCCGTGACGTTCTCGGAGGGCGCCTCGCGCGCGCTGATCACGGTCGGCGGGATCGGGACCATCGCGGCGGTCGCCCTGATCTTCGTCTTCCTCCTGTGGGTCGTCGTGCCCCTGTTCACGGCCCCGACCGTCGAGGCCGCCGAGCGGCTCTCCGCCGGTTCCCTCGAGGCGCCTCGAGCGGTCCTGATCGATGAGTACCAGCTCTTGGCCTCGACCCTGGACGCGGACGGGACCCTGCGTACCTTCGACTTCGCCAGTGGGGAGAAGATCGGCGAACGCAAGCCCCTGGAGCAGAGGCCGAGCGCCGTGTCCCTGTCCCCCGAGGGCCGGGACTTCGCCGCGGGGTTCGAAGATGGCTCGGTGCGCATCGGCCGCTTCGGCTATCGCTCCTACTTCCCTCCCGAGGCGGAGCTGGCCCCGGAGCTGCGGGCCATCGAAGACGGGGTCGTCGTACGGTACGAGGACGGCGTCCTGCAGCGGGTGCAAGACGGCGCCCTGCGCTTTCAAGGCATCGACGTCGAGCTGAGCGACCCGCTCTCCATGCGCAAGTCCACGCCGATCGAGCGCATTGCTCATACGGCCAGGGACGACGGAATGGTCCTGTGCGTCTGGACCGATGGGGGGCTGATCTTCGTCGAGACCGAGGAGCGCACCAACTTCTTGACCGGCGAGGTCGTGCTGGATCTCTCCGAGACGGAGCTCGCCTACGAGCCGGATCCCTCCCGGGGCACCCCCGACTATCTCCTGCTCGTGGGGCGCGGCGACAACGTCCTGTTGCTCTGGGAAGACGGCCGGCTCGAGCGTGTCGATGTGCGCGACCCCGAATCCGCGTCGGTGGTGGAGGTCGTCGACGTCGTCCCGGCGGATGGCGAAGTCGTCACGGCGCTGTCGTTCCTGATCGGCAAGTCGACCCTGGTCGTGGGGGACTCGACCGGAGCGGTGCGCAGCTGGTTCCGGATCAAGCCCGAGGCCGCGGGCACTCCGGACGGGACCGTGTTCGTTCCGGCCCATCGCTTCGGTTCGACGGGCTCGGCCGTGACCGCCTTGGCGCCCTCTCCACGGAGCCGTTTGATCTCCGTTGGACGGGAGGACGGCACCGTTCAGATCTACCAGGCCACCACCGAAGCGCTCCTGGTGGAGCTGGAGGTAGGGCCTGACGCGATACGCGCCCTGAGCATGAGCCCGAAAGAGGACGGCCTGTGCGTCCTCACGGCGGCTGACGAAGTGATGCGCTGGGACATGGATCCCCGCCACCCGGAGGCTGATCTGACCGCGCTGTTCGCACCGGTCTGGTACGAGGGATACGAGCAGCCTGCCCACGTGTGGCAGTCCGAAAGCGGAACCGACGAGTTCGAGCCGAAGCTGGGTTTCCTGCCTTTGATCTACGGCACCCTCAAGGCGACGCTCTACTCGATGCTGTTCGGCGCTCCCCTGGCGCTGTTCGCCGCCCTCTACACCAGCGAGTTTCTCAGTCGGCGACTTCGCACCCCAATCAAGTCCATCATCGAGATGATGGCCAGCTTGCCGAGCGTCGTGCTCGGCTTCCTGGCGGCCCTGGTCATCGCCCCTGTGGCCCAGACCGTGGTGCCCGCCACCCTGGTTTCCTTCGTCACTCTGCCCCTCGCGCTCCTGCTCGGGGCCTACCTCTGGCAGCTCCTGCCCCAGCGCCTCTCGATTCGCTGGTCGGGTTGGCAGCGCCTGTGCTGCATGGGCTTGGCCCTGCCCGTCGGAGTTCTGAGCGCGCTGGCGCTCGGGCCCTGGGTCGAGGGCCTGCTCTTCGCCGGCAACATCGAGCTCTGGCTCGACGGCCAGAGGGGCAACGGCGTCGGAGGCTGGCTGATTCTGCTGCTGCCGTTGTGCGCCCTCCTGTGGACCCTCTTCGGAGGTCGAGCCCTGGGCCCGTGGATGCGGCGGCGCTCGGCGAACTGGAGCCGTCATCAGTGTGCCGTTCTGGACATCGCCAAGTTCGGCGTGGGGATCGCCGCCTCCATCGGCGTCGCCCTGCTGGTCTCCTCTCTCCTCGACGGTGCCGGATACGATCCGCGCGGCTCCTACGTCGGGACCTACGTCCAGCGCAATGCCCTGATCGTCGGGTTCGTCATGGGGTTCGCCATCATCCCCATCATCTACACCCTGGCCGAGGACGCCCTTTCCAGCGTGCCCGAGCACCTGCGCCTGGCTTCCCTCGGAGCCGGCGCCACCCCCTGGCAGACGGCGGTGCGGGTGATCGTTCCGACCGCCATGAGCGGCCTGTTCTCGGCCGTCATGATCGGACTGGGCCGGGCCGTCGGCGAGACGATGATCGTGCTGATGGCCACGGGCAACACGCCCGTCATGGACATGAACATCTTCAACGGTTTCCGCACCCTGTCGGCGAACATCGCCGTCGAGCTGCCGGAGGCCGTGCAGAACAGCACGCACTACCGGGCTCTGTTCCTGGCGGCCCTGGTCCTGTTCGCCATGACCTTCACCCTCAACACCCTCGCGGAGCTGGTGCGGCTACGCTTCCGCAAGCGCGCGGTGCAGCTATGAGTCCGGTTGTCGAGACCCGCTCCGCGCCCAGCGCGCCGGCCCCCCGCCAGCGCAGCCGCCGGCGCCTGACCCGTCGCCGAACCTCCTTGTTCGCCCACGGGGAGCCGATGGTCTGGCTGACGGGCGGAGCTCTGGTCATCGCCCTGGCCATGATCGCCGGCCTGCTCCTCCTGGTGCTGGGCCAGGGGGGCCTGACCTTCTGGCCCAAGCCCCTCGATCGCTTCGTGCTCGAGGGGGGCGTCGCCCTGATGGGAGAGGTGACCTCGAGCGAGGTGCTGGAGGACGGCGGCTCCCGCCAGCTGGTTCGCACGGGGAACTACGACCTGACCCAGGTGCACTTCACCTGGGTGGAGGACAGCAACGTGCTCGAGCGCTCCCGCCCCGAGTGGGGGTTGGTTCTCGAGCGCCAGTCCTGGGGGCGCTTCTACGGCGAGCCGCGCGCCTTCCTGATCGACGGCGAAACCGTGGCCGAGGACCCGGCGCAGGTCTGGACGCGCTTCGAGCAGTTCCACCCCGGGACGCGTGAGCGCTACGAACAGCGCAAGGCGCTCGAGACCCACGAGATCGGGCGGCTCAACGCACGCATCGAGTCGGCCCGTCTGGCGGAGAAGTCCGCGGAGCTGGACTCCGGCGCCGACTCGCCGCAATGGCAGCGGGCTCACGAGCGCTTCGTCCGGGTGCAGGAGCAGAACGAGTCCGAGTTCGACGCCATCCGGGAGGAGATCACCCAGCTCAACGCGGAGAACGAACGCTACGGCCTCGTGCTCGAGACGGCCGACGGAACCCGGACCACCCTGTCCCTGGCGGACGTCGTGCGGGCTTACCCGGCCAATCAGCTGGGCTTTGCGGACAAGCTGGGCGTCTACCTGTCCCGCTGGTGGGAGTTCCTGAGCGACGATCCCAGGGAAGCGAACAGCGAGGGAGGCGTCTTCCCGGCCATCTTCGGCACCGTGGTCATGACCCTCTTGATGTCGATCGTGGTCGTGCCCTTCGGAGTCCTGGCTGCGCTCTACCTGCGCGAGTACGCCAAGCAGGGGACCATCGTCAGCATGGTGCGCATTGCCGTGAACAACCTCGCCGGCGTTCCCAGCATCGCTTTCGGGGTCTTCGGTCTGGGTTTCTTCTGCTACATCATCGGCGCGTCGATGGACGAGCTCCTGTTCGAGGCTCGCTTGCCCAACCCCACCTACGGCAAAGGCGGTCTGCTCTGGGCTGCCCTGACCCTGGCGCTGTTGACCCTGCCGGTCGTCATCGTGGCGACCGAAGAGGCCCTCTCGGCCGTGCCGAACTCGATGCGGGAGGGCTCCTACGCCTGTGGGGCCACCAAATGGCAGACGATTCGAAGGATCGTCCTGCCGCGTGCCGCCCCCGGGATCATGACCGGTATGATCTTGGCGATCGCGAGGGGGGCCGGGGAGGTCGCTCCGCTGATGCTCGTGGGCGCCGTCAAGCTCGCCCCCGAGCTGCCGCTCGACGGAAACGCTCCCTTCCTGCACCCCGAGCGCAGTTTCATGCATCTCGGCTTCCACATCTTCGACCTGGGGTTCCAGAGTCAGAACAGCGAGGCTGCCAAGCCCATGGTCTACACGACGACTCTGCTTCTGATCGGCATCGTCGTCTCGCTCAACGTTCTGGCCGTCCTCGTACGGGGCCGGCTCCGCCGCCGGTTCATGACCGCCCACATCTAGTCCCATGGAAGAGCGTACGATCGAGATTCGACCTCCCGGGGTCGCGAGCAAGGAAGTCCCGCGGATGATGAGATCGCAAGCCGGTGGCCAAGAGCCGGCCGGGATCCCCGAGAGCAACGCGACCTTGGGCGGGCTGTTCGAGGCCATCGAGCAAGACCGCAAGTTCGAGACCGTTGTTCACGACTCGGCCCGGGACGACAACCCTGTGCTCGAGATCCAGGAATTCCGCCTGTGGTACGGAGAGGCCCAGGCCTTGCACGACGTCTCGATGATCTGCCCCCAGGGCAAGGTCACGGCTTTGATCGGCCCTTCGGGCTGTGGCAAGTCGACCCTGCTGCGCTGCGTCAACCGCATGAACGACTTGATCGACTCCGTGCGCATCTCGGGGGACATGCTCTTGAACGGGCAGTCGATCTACGACAAGGGCGTGGACGTGATCGAGTTGCGCAAGCGAATCGGCATGGTCTTCCAGAAGCCCAACCCGTTCCCGATGAGCATCTTCGAGAACGTGGTCTACTCCTTGCGGATCGACGGGGAGCGAGACCGTCGCGTCCTCCAGGAGGTCTGCGAGCAGAGCCTGAGAGGCGCCGGCCTCTGGAAGGAGGTCAAGGATCGCCTCGACTCCAGCGCCCTGGCCCTCTCCGGCGGGCAGCAGCAGCGCCTGTGCATCGCGCGGGCGATCGCCGCCGAACCGGACGTTCTGCTCCTGGACGAACCCTGCTCGGCCCTCGACCCGATCGCCACCGGCCGGATCGAGGAGTTGATCGAGGAGCTCAAGGGGACATACTCGATCCTGATCGTGACCCACAACATGCAGCAAGCTTCCAGGGCTAGCGACTTCACCGCTTTCATGTACCTTGGTCGTTTGGTCGAATTCGGCTCGACGGAGGACATCTTCCTGCAGCCCAAGCTCAAGGAGACCGAGGACTACGTCACCGGTCGATTCGGCTGAGAAACCCGAGCACCGAGCATCCACCATGTCAAAGCACCTCAACCTGGACCTGGAGCGGCTGGAGAAGGATCTCCTCGTGCTCGCCGGCCAGGTCGAAGAGGCCGTGAGACGTTCGATTGCCTCGCTCATGGAGCGCCGCATCGAACTGGCCGAGCGCGTCATCGACGGTGATCGCGAGATCGACCGGCGTGAAGTCGAGCTCGAGGAAAACTGCCTGAAGGTCCTGGCTCTGCACCAGCCGGTGGCCTCCGACCTGCGCTTCGTCGCGGCCTGCCTGAAGATCGACAACGACCTCGAGCGCATCGGGGACCTGGCCAGCAACATCGCCGAGCGCGCCATTTCCCTGAGCGCGGCCTCGAGCGTCACCATTCCCCCCGACTTCGTGGGGATGATGGAGACCGCGGCTCAGATGCTGCGCAAGTCCATCGAGGCCTTCATCCAGGGCGACGCCGACGCCGCCCGGCGCATCTGCGGGATGGACGACGAGGTCGATCGTGCCAACCGGCGCATCCTCAACGGCCTGCTCGAGCAGATGCACGAAGAGCCCGAGATGATCGATCAGCTCGTCCAGCTGTTCTCGGTCTCCAAGAACCTCGAGCGCATCGCCGACCACACCACGAACATCGCCGAGGACGTGGTCTACCTGGTCGAAGGCGAGATCGTGCGCCATCGACTGGAGTCGGTGAGCTAGGGGAGACTTTTCTCCCCTGGATCTGGCAAGATCCACCGTCGTGGCCCTTTCGACTCGAGTTCTGACCGATGCCCGCAAGCGCCGGGTCCTTCTGACCGGAGCCACCGACGGGATCGGCCACGCCCTGGCCCGCCTGTGGATGGGCCGCGGCGAGCGCCCCTGGCTCCACGGTCGGCGCGCCCTGTCCGAGCTCGACCCGGCCGTCTTTCGTCCCGAACGCTACCTGCGCGCGGACCTCTCCGATCGCGGGGGCTGTCGCCTGATCGCGGACGGACTGAAGGGGGCAGGCGTCGAGCTTCTCGATCGTCTGGTGCTGAACGCCGGCGCCGGTTGGGTGGGGGCCGTCGAGGAGCAGAGCAACGAGTCCATCGACGAGCTGATCGATGTGAACCTGTTGGCGGCCATGGAGCTGTGCCAGCGACTGTTGCCGCTGCTGGACGAGGGCCAGGGGCGCATCGTTCTCATCTCCTCGGTCGTGTCCTCCCTGGCCTGTCCGCGCTACGCCGTCTATGCGGCCACCAAGGCCGCGCTCGAGGGCTTCGCGCGCAGCCTGCGTACCGAGCTGCGCGGCCGGGTCGAGGTCCAGGTACTGCGCCCGGGTGCGACCCGTACCGGCATGCACGCCAAGAGCGGATTGGCGCAACGCGAGGTCGACTGGAGCCGTTTTCCACCGGCGGAGGGCATCGCCGAGGACATCGATCGGGCCCTGTGGGGGCCGCCGCAGTGGTCGACCTTGGGGGCTTCCAACCGTTTCTTGCGAGGTCTGGGACGGCACTTGCCGCGCCTGGCCGACCGGGCCGTACAGGGCAGCGACTCATGAGCGTGTGTCTGATCACGGGCGCCGCCGGAGGCATCGGGCGGGCTCTGGCCCTGCGCTTCGGACGCGCTGGCCACGAGATCCTGGGCCTCGACGTCGATGCGGAGGGGGCGGAGCGCACGCTCGATGAGCTCCGGGGGGCGGGGATACGCGCCTCGTTCCTGGTCGGCGACCTTGCCAGGGAGCTCGAGGTCACGCGCCTCCTGGGGGAGCTGCCGGAGGGGCCCCTGGCGGTCTGCATTCACAACGCGGGCACGAACGCGGTCGCTCCCTTCGAGCGGACCGACTTCGAGGAGCAGCGCCGCGTGGTGGACCTGAACCTGCGCGCACCCATGCGCCTCACGGCGGCCCTGCTGCGCATGGGGAGCCTGGCTTCGGGCTCGGGGCTGATCTTCCTCTCCTCCCTCTCCCACTACGTGGGCTATCCGGGAGCCGCGGCCTACGCCGCCAGCAAGGACGGCCTCGCTTCCTACGCACGTAGCCTGCGCGTGGCCCTGGCGGGTCAGAACATCGGCGTCCTCACGGTCTATCCGGGACCGACGCGCACCTCCCATGCCCGGCTCCACAGCCCGGACAACTCCAGGGAGGAGCGGCGCATGGACCCGGTCGAGCTGGCGGAGCGTATCCACCAGGCCTTCGCGCGGGGGGATCGCGTGCTGGTTCCCGGTGGAACCAATCGCCTCTTCGCGGCCCTGGGGCACTGGCTGCCCGGGCTCACCGATCGCTCCATGAAGCGCGGAATCCTGGACAAGCTGCCCTCCGGCTGAGGCCGGAGCGGAAAGCCTTTCCCAGGGGAAGCCGCCAGGGATCGACGCGGAAGGGCAGCGCTTAAAGCGCGGGCAGCGCTGCGCCGATAGAACCCGGGCCGGTCCCGTCCCGGACCGCCAGCACTAGCCCCCCCATGATCCGTTTTCCCGCGCGTCTCTTCGCGGCGCTGGGTGCGTGTGTCCTTGCGGCCTGCGCATCCCAGGAGCCCGCGTGGCCCGTCCTCTCCGGCATGGACTCCAACCTGGAGCCCGACTGGAGCTGGGCCGAGCTCGGTCCCACCGACGTTCTGCGCGTGACGGTCTGGGGACACCCCGAAGCCTCGACCAAGGGGGAAGGGGAGCGCATCGATCAGACCGGTACGGTCTCGTTGCCCCTGGTCGGACAGCTCCAGGTGGGTGGCCTGACCGTCGACCAGGCCCGGGGCGAGATCACCCAGCGACTGGCGCGCTACATTCGTGAGCCCAAGGTCGCGCTCACGATCCTCGAATACGGGGCCCGGGAGTTCTATCTCCTGGGCCAGATCGAGGAGCCCGGCCCGAAGAAGCTCGATCGTCATCTGAGTGCCCTGCAGGCGCTGAGCTACGGTGGCCGGATCCTGCGTGGCGCGGAACGCGAGGAGATCCTGCTCTTCCGGCGCAGCGGTGACTCCTACGAGGTGCACAAGTTCAGCGCCGACGAGCCCGGATCGGACGGGCTGGTCGCGATTCAAACCAACGATCTCGTCTACGTACCCCGCAGCGGCACCGGCGCCTTCTACGAAGAGGTCCTGCCGTGGTTGCAGGGTGCGGGCTTCCTGGCGGCCGTGCCGGTCGGGATCGCGGCTCTGAGGTAGACCCGTTGAACCGTGAGCAACGATTCGAGCGGGACGAACCGCTGCTGTCCCCAGCCGAGACCCTACGGTTGATCGTGCGCTATCCCCTCCTGGTCCTCCTGTCCGGCCTCACCTGTGGGGTCCTGGCTCTCTTCTGGGTCGGATCGCGCGAGCCGGTCTGGGAAGCCTCGGCCCGACTCCTGATCCGCGACGACGTCAGTCGGGAAGGACCGCTGAATCCCTTTCACGTGCTGCGCGATGTTCCCACCGCTTCCGGCGAGATGGCCATGCTCACGGCCCAGGGACCTGCGCGGGAGACGGTGCGAGGGCATCGAGAAGGAGAGTCGGTCGAACGACACCTGGGGCTCACGACCTTGGTGGAGGACCTGAGCCTCTCGCCCCTCGAGGCGCTCTTTCAGCGTCTGGCCGGCGTCGAGCTGGCACCGGCCCGTGTCTCTGCACGGGCCGTCCGCACGCACGCAGGAGCTCCCGCGCAGGTCGAGCTGGCCTTCCTGGAGCCCGGCGCCGTCCACCTCAGCGGCGAGCGGGGCGAACGGGACCTTGCCTGGCGCCCCGGTCATTCCCTCGCCTACGACGGACTCGAGCTCGAGCTCGAGCTGGAGGGCGACGTGTTCGGACGCCGCTATCGGGTTCACGTGCGCGACGAAGAGGCCGCCGTGCGGGATGTCCAGGATCGCACCCTGGCCTACGAGACCGAGCCGGGGTCAGGGGTGGTCGAGGTGCTCTACGCCGATTCCGATCCGGTGAGGGCCGCGGCCACCGTCAACGCCCTGTGCCACAACTACCTGGCCCTGCGCCGGGCCCAGGTCCAGGCACGTTCTCGAGAGCAGGCCGGACGCATCGAGGAAGAGATCGACCGCGTGCGTGGCGAGCTCTCCTCGGCCCAGGCCGACCTGGACGAGCTGCAGAGACTGCACCCGCTCTCGATCGAGCCCGAGGATTCAGCCAAGTTCCTCGTTCAGGGGCTCGCGAATCTCGAGACCGACCTGGCGAGCGCGGAGCTCGAACGCTCCCTGGTGACCGAGGCCATCGACGAACTCCGAGCAGGCCGTATCGAAGGGCTCTCGAAGGTGGCCGAGTCGACGGCGGACAAGTCCACTCGCATCCTGATCGAACACGCCAGCCAGCTTCAGGCCCAGGCCGAGCTGCAGGGGCGCGCCGATGCGGGTGCCTACCGGCACGTCGTCCAGAACCAGCTCTTGCAGCTGCGCACCCAGGGAGAGGCCCTCGGGGCCGAGGCGGACAGTCTCGAGCAGACCCTGGCGCTCTTGCGCAGCGACGGAGCTCAGGCCCTGGGGCGTTTGGGGGACGCCGGGTCGGCGCGCCTGGACGCGATCACGGTCCTCTTGCTCGAACGCGTCGCCCGCCTCACCTCCGAGCTCGACGAGCTCCTGGCCGGGGACTACTTGCCCGAGCACCCCGAGGTCCTGCGCAAGGAGGAAGCCCTCGCCGACCACCTGGAGCGCATCGAGGCCCAGCTGGAGAGTCGGCTGGCCGACCTGCGCCTTCGGGGCAAGCGCCACGCGGAGTTCCAGGCCGAGACCGAAGGGATCCTCTCGGCCCATCCTGCCCAGGAGAGCCGGGAGATTCGCACCGCCCTCGACCGCCTGCGGGGCGTCCTGCTCGGGCATCTCGAGAACCTGCGCGAGGCTCTCGACCAGCGCGTCGGCTCCCTCGGGACGGAGATCGAGCGCCTCAACCGCGAGTTGAAGCGACTTCCGGTTTCCGAGCGCGCGCAACTCGGTCCCCTGCAGCGTGCGCGGGGGTTCGAGCGCCGCATGGAAGAGCTGCTCGCGGCGCGCGAGGCCGCCAAGCTGGCCGGGTCTCTGGCCGAGCCTCCGGCGGAGATCCTGCAGCTGGCCCAGGTGCCTTCCCAGCGTCAAAGTCCGCGGCTCCTGTTCGCGTCCCTCGTGGCGACCCTGCTGGGGCTGGCCACGGGAATCCTCGGCACGTTCGTTCTCGACCGCCTGCGCGGTTCGCTCCAAGGCCCCGAGGAGCTCGAAGAGGCCGTGGGTGCCCGGGTCCTCTCTCGCACCCCGGATCTCGGAAGACGTCGCAGCTTGCAGGATGGGCTGCGCCTGGTGCGCTTCGAGTTGCGGCGCAGGCCTCGCGGCGCCCTGGCCGCCGCTTTCCGAACGCTGCGCGTGCAGCTGTGCTCGGTCTTCCCCGAAGTCCAGGTGCTGGGGGTGACCTCGGCTGCGCGCGGCGAAGGCAAGACCGCGACCGCGGTCGGCCTGGCCGTGTCCTTGGCCAGCGCCCGGGAGCGTGTGCTCCTCGTGGGCTGCTCTCCGCCGGACTCCTGGATCCAGCCCGCGAGCGAGGACGGTGACCAGCCCGGCCTTGCCCAGTGCCTGGCCGGGCGAGCGCATTGGCGCGACGTGGTCGAGCCGAGCGGTTTCGAAGGCGTGGACCTGTTCTCCGCAGGTCTGCCGAGCGCCGTTCTCTCGGATCTCTTCGTGGGCGAAACCGCGCGCGAGCTGCTCGAGGAGCTGCAGGAGTGCTACCGGCTCGTGATCTTCGACCTGCCTTCCCTGGACCAGGGCGCCGAGGCCCTGGCCATGGCCGTCGAGCTGGAGAACTTGCTGGTCGTCTGTCGGCGCCGCGGCGTGCCCCGCGTCCAGGTTTGCCGCGCGATCGACTCGATTCGCGCCGCAGGTCTGCGTCTCTTGGGCCTGGTCTGGAACGAGGCCAAGGGCGCTCCCCTCGAGTCGGGCTCTCTGCGCCTCATCGTGCCGCGCAGGCGCTTTCGGGTCGACCGATCCTGGAAGGACTCGAAGGCGGCTTGAGCATGTCTTCGTCCCCCAAGCAGGTCGCCTACCTGGTCTCGCACCCGATCCAGTACCAGGCTCCGTTCCTGCGCTACCTGGCGCGCGAGGCGGACTTCGAGCTGACCACCTTCTTCCTCTCCGACTTCTCGACGCGGCTCCATCGCGATCGCGGCTTCGACGCGGAGCTGAAGTGGGACGTCCCTCTGCTCGAGGGGTATCGATCCGTCACCCTCTCCGCTGCACCCGAGGTCGTCTGGAACCGTCCCTTTCCCCGCCGTGAGCTGGGCGCCCGGTTGTTGAACGGCGGCTTCGACGCCCTGTGGATCCATGGTTGGGCCCAGCTGGCCCAGCTCTGGACCCTGCTGCGGGCTGGGCAGAAGAAGATCCCGGTGCTCTTGCGGGGAGAATCCGTGCCGGCTGCCCGTTCGCTCTTGCGTCGATCGGTCCTGCGCAAGCTGCTGGGCCGGGCCCAGGCCTTCTTGCCCATCGGGCGCCGCAACCGGGCCTTCTACCGCTCGCTGGGCTTCGAGGAAGGGGCCCTGCACGACGTGCCCTACGCGGTCGACAACGACTTCTTTCGCCTGCGTTCCCGGGAGGCGGCGAAGACGCGCGAGGAGTTGCGCAGCGAGCTCGACCTGCAGCCGGGGCGGCCCGTGCTGCTCTTCGCCTCGAAGCTCATCGCCCGCAAGCGCCCGGAGGATCTCCTGACGGCTCACGCCAGCCTGCGGCGGAACCACCCGGGCCTCGACCCTTACCTCTTGATCGTGGGCGAGGGTCCCCTGCGTGGAGCTCTCGAGTCCCGGGCGCGATGCACGAGCCGCGGGGACGTACGCTTCCTCGGCTTCCAGAACCAGAGTCGGCTTCCCGCCCTGTACGACCTCGCCGACGTCTTCGTGCTGCCCTCGAGGTTCGAGACCTGGGGGCTCGTGTTGAACGAGGCCATGAACGCGGCCTGCCCCGTCGTCGCCAGCGAAGGGGTCGGTGCGGTGCCCGACCTGGTCGTCCCCGGCGTGACGGGCTACTCCTACCCGGCCGGCGACACGGATCGCCTGACGGAGCTGCTCGCGGACCTCCTGGGAGACGAGCCCCGGCGCCTGCGCATGGGGCAGGCGGCTCTTCGCCAGGTGGCCCGTCTCGGTTTCGCCGAGGGTCATCGGGGGCTCGCCGAAGCCCTGGAGCAGGTGGCCTGATGCGGATTCTGTTCGTCGGGAACCTGTCGCCACCCAGCCGGAGCCAGCAGCGCTTTCGGACGCTCTCCGAGATGGGGCACGAGGTCGAGGGTCTTCCCAGCGTTCCGCTCACCGTCGGGGGGCCCGGGTCCACCCCGCCGGGTCTGGTCCAGCGCGTTGCCCGCCGGGCAGGTCTTCCCCTGGACGTGACCGGAGTCAACCGGGCCGTGCGCGAGGCCTTCGTGCGCGCGCACTTCGACGTCCTGTGGGTCGAGAAGGCCCTGGCCCTGACCCCCGCGACCCTGCGCTTCGTTCGGCGCAGCTGCCCCCCGGTTCGCATCCTGGGGTTTTGTGAAGACGACATGTTCGCCCGGGCGAACGGATCCTTCGCGTTTCGCGCCAGCCTGCCCCAGTACGACGTCCTCTACACGACCAAGAGCTTCCACACCGATCCCCAGGAGCTCCCCGGTCTGGGAGCGCGCAGGGTCGTCTTCGTTCCCAAGACCTACGATCCCACGCTGCACCGCCCGGTCCAGGTCAGCGAGGCCGAGCGGGTCGCCTTCGGGGCCGAGGTCGGTTTCATCGGCACCTTCGAGCCGGAGCGAGCCCAGGACCTGGCGCGCTTGGCCGAGGAAGTAGCCCCGGTGCGTGTCTGGGGGAACGGGTGGGAGGAGTGGCGAGATCGTTGCCCGAGGTTGAGGGTGGAGGGGCGCGCCATCTACGGGGAGGACTACGTCAAGGCGCTCTGCGCGACGTCGATTCAACTGGGCTTTCTGAGGAAGGCCAGCCGGGATCTGCACACCGACCGTAGCGTCGAGATCCCGGCCTGCGGCGCGTTCCTGCTGGCGCAGCGGACCGAGGAACACCGGGCTCTCTTCGAAGAGGACCGGGAGGCCGTCTTTTTCGACTCGTTCGCCGAGCTGGCGGACAAGGTCGACTTCTACCTGAAACACGAGGACGCCCGCCAGGCGATCGCCCGCAGGGGGCGTACTCGCGCACTGGCTGCGGGCTATTCCCACCGGGAGGCGCTCGAGCGGATGCTCTCGGGGGGTGCAGTACGAGGGAGAGTGGCTGCATGAAGGTTGTCGTATCGGTGCTGGGGCGTTTCCACGCCTTCGACCTGGCGCGCGAGCTGGCCTCGCAGGATGCCCTCGCGCGCCTGTTCACCTCGTACCCCGCCGGCGCTGCGAGGCGCTTCGAAGTGCCCGCGGAACGGGTGATCGGATTGCCCTGGCACGAGGCCTTCAATCGTGGCGTGCAGCGTGTCTATCGCTGGAGCGAGGGGCGTATCGATGGACGGCATCGCCCCTCGGAGGTCTTCGATCGCGCCGTGGCGAAGCGCCTGGCGGACTACCCCAGCGAAGTCTTCGTCGGTTGGTCCGGGTCGGCGCTCGCCAGCCTGAAGCGCGCCAGGGAGCTGGGAATGCTCGCCGTCCTGGAGCGCGGCAGCACGCACATCGTCCATCAGAGCCGCATCCTCGAGGCGGAGTACGAGAGCCTGGGAGTCCGTGGTCGCTTGCCGCATCCCCGCATCGTCGAACGCGAGCTGGAGGAGTACCGCCTGGCCGATCGGATCATGGTCCCGAGCTCCTTCGTGCGGCGCACCTTCCTCGAGCAGGGGATACCCGAGCACAAGGTGCTGCAGGTTCCCTACGGGGTCTCCCTGGAGAGCTTCCGTCCCCCCGAGGCCCCCGCGGAAGGAATGGAGATCATGCACTGCGGCGCGGTCAGCCTTCGCAAGGGATGCCATCACCTGTTGCAGGCCTTCCGAGAGCTCGATCATCCCCAGGCCCGCCTGCGCTTCGTCGGCCCGGTGTTGCCGGAGATGTCGCCCTACATTCAGCGCTACGGCGGCGAGCGGATCGAGTTCGTCGGGCAGGTGCCCCAGAGCGAGCTGCCCAAGCTCTATCGCCAGGCTGCCGTGTTCGCGCTGGCCTCGCTGGAAGAGGGGATGGCCATGGTCGTGCCCCAGGCCATGGCGTGCGGACTACCGGTGGTGGCCACGCCCCAGAGCGGCGCCGGAGACCTCGTGCGGGACGGGCGTGAGGGCTTCTTGGTGCCGGTGGGCAACGCCACGGCCCTGGCACACCGGTTGAAGATCCTGTTGGAAGACCGCTCCATGCGACACGCCATGGGAGAGCGCGCTGTCCAGCGGGTGCGCTCCGCCTTCACCTGGCAGGACTACGGGCGGGGGGTCTTCCAGGCCTACCTCCGGGCCTGTGGGAACGGCAAGTCCTTCCGCTCGGCAGCATGAGCAACCTCATCCCTCGCATCGAGTTCTTGGTGCAATCGGTGGTCCGCAGGCGGCGGACCTGTCCCTACTGCACCGGCCGCGAGACGCGCGTCGTCGCTCGCAAGTACGGGTGTGTCCGCGTTCGCTCTTGCTCGGGCTGCGGGCTCTTCTTCACCGACCCCATCTACGACCGCAGCCTGTTCGGGTCGCTGTACGGCAGGCTGTACGGAGCGGAGGGTTCGACCACGGAACGTCCCGGCCCCCAAGAGCTGGTCGAGCTCGTCGCGAGCTCCTTTCGCGGCACGGACAAGGACGCCCACGAACGCCTGGAACGGCTCGGGGAGCTGGGGGGCGGCCGGCGGTTGCTCGAGGTGGGCTCCTCCTGGGGCTACTTCCTGAAGCAGGCCGAGGACGAAGGCTTCGAGGCGACCGGGATCGAGATCGATGGCCCGCGGCGACGGTTCGGGGTCGAGCAGCTGGGCGTGAACATCCTGCCTGGGATCGACGGGATCGAGGACGGCAGCTTCGATGTGGTCTACAGCTCCCACACGCTCGAGCACTTCACCGATCTGTCGGGCCTCTTTCCCGAGCTCCAGCGCGTGCTCGTGCCGGGAGGATGGTTGGCCCTCGAGGTGCCCCACTTCGACTGGGAGCGAAGCGGGCGCAAGGCCCTCGCGACCATCGGCGCCGTGCACCCCCTGGGCTTCACGAGCGAGTTCTTTCGCCGCAACCTCCCGGCCTCTGGCTTCGAGCTGCAAGGCTTCTTCGACGCTTGGGGCGACGTGCCCGGACGCCGGCAAGCGGCAAGTCGGGGAGACGTGGTCCTCTGTTTGGCGCGCAGGTCGTCTCCGGTGCACGCGGTGAGCGCGTGAGCGAGCCCTGGACGAAGCGCTTGCGCTCGGGCGCCCTGGCTTCGCTCCTGTCCCACGTGATCACGGCCGCGGGCCAGATGCTGGTCGTGCCCATGTACCTCGTGGCCTGGGGGGGCGAGCTGTACGGCGAGTGGCTGGCCCTCTCTGCGGCCGTGGCCTACGCCGGCCTGTGCGATCTCGGCTTTGCGACCTACACGATCAACGTGCTCGGGGCCAACCGGGCCCGGGGGGAAGCCGACGAGTACACGAGGAACCTGCACAGCGCCCTCACCTTCAGCCTGGGCGCCTCCGTCCTGGCGCTCGGGGTTGCGCTCCTCGCGCTGCTCTTCCTGCCGTTCGAGTCCTGGTTCTCCGCCGGCTCGCGACCGCTCTTGCTCGGTGCGGGAGCTCTGCTCGCTCTGCAGGTGACCCTGGCGATCCCGCGCGGACTCCTGCTCGGGCTCTACCGCACCTTCGGAGAGACGGCCCGCGGCCTTTCCCTCGCCAACGCCCAGCGCCTGGGCTACTTCGGAGCCACGGCCCTGGCCCTGGGACTCGGTGGGGACTGGCTGGCCGTCGCGGCCTCGCAGCTCGTACCCACGGTGGCGCTGTTCGCCTGGATCCGGTTCGACGTGCGGCGCCGACATCCGGAGGTCGAGCTCGGCTGGGCGAAGAGCGAACGCTCGCGCTGGCGCGCGGCCCTTTCCCCGAGCCTGTTCTTCCTGCTCATCCAGGGCAGCCTGGTGCTCGTGCTGCAGGGCAGTGCCCTGGTCGTCGGCGCGCTCTTCGGAGCCGCCAGCGTGGCTCTCTTCGTCAGCCTGCGCACGCTGTCCAACCTGGCTCGACAGGTCGCCGGTTCGCTCTCGAACGTGCTCTGGCCCGAGCTCACCGGGCTCGCCGCCCAGGGACGGGGTCGCGAGCTGCGGGCGCTGCACTCCCTGGCGGTCAAGGGACTCTCCGCGCTGAGCCTGAACGCGGCCCTGTTCCTCTACCTGGCGGGGGAGCCGCTGTTCGAGCTGTGGACCCGCGGACGCCTGGAGTTCGAGCCGCAGCTGTTTCACGCGCTGCTTGCATGGCTCGTGCTGCAGGCACCCTGGACCGCGAGCTCCTACGTCCTCCTGGCGACGAACCGCCACCGGAACCTGGCGACCCGGCAGCTGGCGAGTGGAGTGCTCGGCCTGGCCGCAGGTTGTGCTCTGGGGGCTGCGTGGGGACCCGCCGGCGTGGTCTGGGGACTTCTCCTGGCCGAGTTCGGTCTGTGCGCCTGGAGCGTTCCCCGGGCGGTGTGCGAGCTCATTGGCGAGTCGCCGGCCTTCCTGGCCCGGGAGATCTACGTGCGCGGCGGCCTGGTGGGCACGGGGCTCGCGCTCGCGGCCTGGCCCTTGCATCGGGTGAGCGGATCGATGGGAGCCCTGTTCGAGCTGCCCGTGGCCTTCGCTTTCGCGACCGGCGTCGGCGGATCGGCCGCCTGGCTCCTGTGGTTCAGCTCGGCCGAACGCGGTCTCCTGCTACGCGTCCTGCGCGGCAAGGTTCAGCCGAGGGCCGTGGCCGAACGTTCGAGCGTGCGCGCGTAGGCGGCGTGCATCGCGCGGGCCAGGCTGTCCCAGCCAAGGTGCCGGGCCACGTGGGCCTGTCCGCGGCGGCCCATGCTTGCCCGCGCCGCGACCGGAAGATCGAGGAAGCTCTTCAGGCACCGAGCCAGGGCCTGCGCGGAGGCGAAGGCGACCAGCCCGGACTCCGACGCCCGCAGGACCCCGGATGCGCCGACGCCGGGGGTGGTGATGGCCGGAGTTCCTTCGGCCAGGGCCTCGATCACGACGTTGCCGTAGTTCTCGGAGCTGGAAGGCAACACCAGGGCCTCGGCCCGAGAGAGGAGCCAGCGCTTGTCGTTTCCGTGGACCAGCCCGATCCAGCGAACCTGCTCCCGAACGCCGACGCGGGTCGCACGCTCCAGCAGCCTGGCCGCGATGCCTTCGTCGTCCGGGCCCGCCAGGATCAGACGCACGTCGACCGCGGCCAGGGCGTCGATCAGCCGATCGAGGCCCTTCTTCCAGGACAGCCTTCCGAGAAAGAGCAGGTAGGGCCGCTCCGAGGTGAGCTCGACCAGGCGGGCAGAGACCTCGTGGGAACGCGGGGGCGGCCCAAGGACCTCGACTCCATTGGGGACGGTCACGATCTTGCCGGGTTCGAGGCCCGCCGCGAGCAGCTCCCGGGCCTCGACTTCACTGGTCACGTGCACGAGGGCGGCCTGCTCCAGGAGGGGCCGGTCGAACCACTTCAGCCAGAGCTTCTTGCGCAGCGTCCCACGGCGCTCGATCAGCTCGTGGACGAGCATTCCACGCGGGGACACCGCGCAGGGAACGTGGGCCCCACGCGCGGCTCGGGCCGCCTGGACGTTGCTCCAGGAGAAGAGCGTGTGCAGGTGCACCAGGTCGAAGCGCTCCACCTCGTGGTGCAGGGCCCGTTCCAGGGCCGCGCTGCGCAGGAAGCGGCGCAACCTTCCGACGGGAAAGTAGGTCACGCGCACGCCGTCGCGCTCCGTCGGTACGCCGCTCTCGACGTCCAGGGTCTCGGATCCGTTGGCGTCGGTCGTGAAGACCTCGACCTCGTGACCCTGGCGAACCAGGGCCGCGCACAGGCCGTGGACCGAGTGGGCCGGTCCCCCGTAGCGCCAGGCCGGGGCGTAGCCCGGTACGACGTGCAGGATCTTCACGTCGTGGAGGCCTCGCCCACATCCAACGGGAGGCGAACCGGTTGGGTCGTGCCGCGTCGCGAGAGCCAGCCCAGGACCAGGACCAGGAGGACGGCACGCTGCAGCAGTCCCCCGAAGACGAGGGAGAAGTCGGACTCGATCAACACGAGCCGGCTGAAGAGAACGCTGCCCAGGATCAGGGTTCCCTCGGGAGCGCCGGGGGTGTTCCAAAGACGTTGGAAGATGCGGTAGAGCACGCCAAGCAGGAACATGCCGACCAGCACGCCCCGCGCTCCGAAGTTCGCGTAGAGCTCGACCAGCTGGGGGCAGTTGATGGCCGTCGTCTTGTCGGTCGGGTGGAGGAGGCCGTAGCGGTGCCCGAAGTCCTGGCCCGTTTCCTTGGGGGGTTTCTCCGGCCAGAGGATGCGAGGGACGATCGTGGTGGAGAGACTGGCGTAGGTGACTCCGTTCCAGAAGGGCACGCTGCGCGGCGTCTTCTCGACCACGTGGGCCAGGGTGGCGATGTGGGAGATGCGATCGGTGACG
>JAUIEE010000500.1 GCA_030428965.1 bacterium
CCACCGACGACCACGACCACGGCGCCCACGGGACCATGTCCGGGACACCGGAGATCGGCAACTCCGCCGACAACTTCTGGCCCCCGCAGTCGCGCATCCTGCCCCTCGCCCGCGAGAACGTGCTGGCCTGCCTGCGAACCGCCCACGCCGCGGGCTCCTGGGCTCGCCTGGCGGGAAACACCCTGAGTGAAGTCGGAGACGGCGACGGTTCTTACGAAGCCGGAGAGACGGTCGAGTTCCGCACCGTCATCCGCAACAGCGGCCGCCACGCCACCGCCAGCAACGTCGTGGTTCAGCTCTCCACCTCGAGCGCCCTGGCCACGGTCGGGACCTCCTCCGTCGATCTCGGCTCTCTGTCCTCCTTCAGCCAGGCCGACCACAACGCCTCGCCGCTGACCCTCGCCATCGACCCGGGTACGGCCGACGGCTCGCTCATTCCCTGGACCCTGACCGTCTCCTACGACGGGCGTGTGCTCCAGGCGAGCGGTCAGCTCCTGACCGGGGCTCCGGTGATCGCCTTCGACGACGATGCCGAGAGCGATCAGGGTTGGACCCTCGGCCTCGGATCCGACGGGGCCGCGACGGGCCTCTGGGTGCGGGACGACCCCATCGGCACGACCTCCGGCGGCGATGTCGTGCAGCCCGAGGACGACACGACCCCGGGCGCAGGCACCCAGTGCTTCGTGACCGGCAACGGCTCCACGAGTGCAGGTGGCGACGACGTCGATGGCGGCCCGACGACCCTCCTGTCGCCGGTGCTCGATCTGAGCGCCTACTCGGCCGCCCGGGTCTCCTACGATCGCTGGTTCGTGGACCTGACCGCAGCCGACGACGTCCTGCAGGTCTCCGTCTCCAACGACGGAGGCTCCAGCTGGGTCGTCGTCGAGAACCTCTCCACCAACCAGACGAGCTGGGAAAGGTCGAGCTGGATCTTGAACGACTTCGTGGCGCCCACCGACCAGGTGCAGCTGCGCTTCGTGGCCTCCGACAACCCCAACAACTCGCTGTACGAGGCAGCGGTCGATGAGGTCTTGGTCGAAGGCTGGGTCGCCCCGCCCCTGGTCGCCGCCCCGCCCGCCGCGCGCGAGGCCTCCGGCCGCGGGGCAGCCGACCGCCGCTAGAGGCCGAGCACCTTCGGTCCCTGCTCGAAGACGATGTCCACCGGGATCCCGGCCGATCCGAGTCGGTCGAGGTCCCGCTGGAGGCTGGGCGAGACCACGCCGAGCTCTCGCAGGAGAGCTTGGGCACCGGCATAGTCGCCGTCTCCCTGGAGGGTCAAGAGCCGCCGGGACAGCTCGGTCATGGCCCGCTGCATGCCGTCGAAGTCGACGCGGTAGGTGCCGGTCTTCGCAGCGCGCACGAACGCGCCCTCTCGCTCGAAGAAGTTGAAGCGCACCATGTTGGCGCGGCCATGGGCGCTGGACGCGCCGAAACGGACCGACCGGAAGATGCCCGCCAGGAAGGTCACGTAGTTGTCCAGCAGCTCTTCCCGGGGCAACTCGCCCTGCTCCGTGAGCCAGGTGATCATGTAGAGCCCCAGGATGTCCGCCTTGCCCTCCTCGAGGGCCGAAGCGGTTTCCTTGAGCGCGGAGCGCACGGTGCCCTCGGCTCCGACAACGTTCTTGATGCCGAGGCCGTGGGCCACTTCGTGGAACATCGTATTGCCGAAGAAGGCGTCGAAGGTGACGTTGCCGCGCTGGGCCGGGTCGATCAGCTCGGCGGCGATCGGCACCAGGATCTCATCGAACTTGGCGCGCATGGCGTTCTTCAGCTGCAGCCGTCGCGTGCCCTTGGCCAGCTGCACCCGCTCGTCGTTGGGCAGGTTGATGGCGATGGTCTTCGAGCCCGCGTTGCAGTCTCCGGCATAGTAGACCACGTCGTAGGCGTTGAGGTCCGCGTCACTGCCCGGCGATTCCGCCTTGTAGGCTTCCGGCACCGGCAGTCCGCGCTGGAGGTCCGGTAGAAAAGCGGCGAAGCGCGCCAGCCTTCGGCTCCACTCCTGGTCCTTGATCAGGACGTACGCCTCGAAGGCCGCCTTGTATCCGAAGAGCTGATCCTCGTAGGTTTCGATCGGTCCCAAGACCAGCTCCACCGCGTTGGTCTTGTTGTCCATCCACGCCAGATCGCTCTCGTAGTAGTCGTCCTCCACCAGAGCCTTGGCCCTCAGGCGCAGGTAGTTCGCGAAGCCCTCGTCCTCGGCCAGGTCCGCGGCCTCCAGCAGGAGGGCCGAGCAGCGGGTCAGCTCCCCCGGGTAGGCGGCGCTGTAGGGCACGGTCTTCAAGTGCCCGTCCTCGCTCCGACGCAGGAGGGTGTAGAGGCCGTCCTTACCCGGCAGGTCGGCCGCCTCGAACTCGGCCTTGGTCATGTCGGACGGGTAGAAGTTGGCGCCCTGCGGCTTGGGGCCGAAGCCGGGCACGAAGGGCTCATTGTCCGCCAGCCTGTCCCAGGGGCCGTAGTTGATGGCCGCGAAGCGACGCATGGCGCGATCGTCGATACCCGCCAGGAGCTCTTCGCCCTCTCCGTAGGCCTGCTTCCAGAACAGGCCGTCCATGATCTCGGCTGCCTCGATCAGGAGCGCGACCATGCCGCGCTGCCGTTCGGAGAGATGACTCAGGTCCGCTTCGAGGGTGACGGGCGTGTAGATCTCGAAGCGGCTCACCTCCCGGGGAGACGAGACACAGGACCCGGCCACGAGCAGGGTCGAGAGAAGCGGCAGGAAGGGTAGAGCACGGAACATCGAAGGACCTCGCAGGGTGGGAGAAGACGGACTCGGTTCGGGCATGGGACGGAGGGAGAACTAGCGCGGCACGACGCCCCGCCCCGGGGTCCAGGGAACACCGGCCGCATCGAGGCGAGCTTCCAAGGCCGGCAGGTCCGACCCTCGGATCCCCTGGAGGCGCTGGCGCACCTGCTCCAGATCCCGTTCGGCGATCCGCAGGCTCTCCAGATGGGTGGCGGTCGGGCCGTAGGTGGAGCCGCGGTTGCCGGTCAGGACCACTCCGAGGCGCTCGGAGATCGAGACCGGTCCCGGATCCCCGTAGAGACCCCGTCGCGAATCCCCCGACAGCTCGAGGCGCAGGTCGTCCAGGGCGTTCTCCAGGTCACGGGCGGCGGACAGAAGCGAGCCGTCGGGCACCGTGGATCGTGCCAGGGCTTCCCGGGCCGCGCTGGCACGCTCCAACGTGTGCGACAGCACCTCGGACGTGGTGCGCAACTGCGTCTGGGTCTCCTGCAGCCGCTCGTAGAACGCACCGACCTCCGTGGGCGAGAGACCGGCCAAGGTCCCCGTCCCCATCGGCTTCACCTCGAAGCTGCGCGCTGGTGAAAACTCCTCGAGCTCTCCCCCGTGGAAGCGACCCAGGGTCACCGAGAAGGT
>JAUIEE010000026.1 GCA_030428965.1 bacterium
CAGACCGATGTGTACTCCATCGGTGCTATCCTCTACGAGCTCCTTGCGGGATGCCCGCCCCTGAACGAAGACAGCTTGAGATCCCTGTCTTACGACCGGGCCCTAGAGCGGCTGGGAAGCCACGCGCCACGCCCCCTCGGAGAGGCTGCATCCGGGCAACCGGCCGAGCTGATCGCCATCTGTCAGAAGGCCATGTCCCATGACACGGCCGAACGCTACCCAAGCGTCGGTGCGTTGCGGACCGATCTCCAAGCCTTCTTGGACCGTCGCGTCGTCAAGGCCTATGCCACTGGCCCCACCGCCAAGCTTGGCAAGTGGATCCAGCGCAACCCGGCCCTCTTCTCCCTTGCGGCCCTGCTCGTGGCCACCCTGAGCGTGGGGTTGCCATGGCACTTCAAGCGCACATCCGACATGCGACTGCGCGAAACGCTGCGTAGCGACGAACTGGCACTGGGCGCTCTCCAGGACCAAAGAAACGAGCTCTACACCGTGGCCAGTACCGAACAGAGGCAACTCGCCCTCACCTGGCTCGAACAGGTTGAGGAACTCCGAGCAAGGCACACGGAGCATGCGTCCCTGTCCGCCCTCGTGATGCCCTCGGACTTCCTGTCAAGAGTCGCCGCTCTGGAACCCGAGCAGAAGGCGGTAGGCGCCGCCATCGAGACCTTTGATCGCAACCAACTCGACGTACGCTGGAGGGAAGAGTGGAAGAAGGCCCAGGCGGCGATTCTGGATTCCACCCGCTACGGCTTCCGAATGGAACCCATCTCCGGACTGATGCCCATTGGCGAGAACCCCGCCACCGGCCTCTGGGAGTTCTATTGCCTCTATTCGGGAACCCCCCCGACCATCGACACCGAGTCGGGAGATTTCGACGACGCACCAGAGGAATGGGCCCCTGCCATTCGCACCTCTGCCATTCAACACTATGAAATCGGACAGGACACGGCCCTGGTCTATGCACTCATTCCGGGCACGGACTCCTTCTACACGGGAAGCCAGAACGAAAACGAGTTCCTCCCCAACTACGTCGAGCCTTCCTATGACATCTCCAGCGACGAAGAGCTCGTCGGCCCGCTGGAGGTTCAGCCCTTCCTGATCTCCAGGTACGAGATGACCCAGGGGCAATGGCTGCGGCTGACCGGCTTCAATCCGAGCTGGTACTACGCCGGATACCACATCCGGAGCCCCGAGGGAGGCATTGAGATCTCGTTTCGACGCGACGATTGGGAAGAGACAACGTCTATCGACTTCGATCTGCTCACCGACCTCCGCCATCCCGTCGAAATGGTCAGTTGGGACGATTGCCAAGAAACCCTCGCCCGAGTTGGGGCGATCTTGCCGACAGCGGTCCAGTGGGAGTACGCGGCTCGGGCCGGCACACAGACCCTGTGGTACACGGGCCAAAGCCAAGAGTCCCTGAGCGGCAAAGCCAACGTTGCAGATCAGATGTCCGAGGCAACCGGCACCCCAGCAGAGAGCTGGGTGCACTGGCAGGACAACCATGATGGGC
Source organism: bacterium (assembly GCA_030428965.1). Classification (GTDB taxonomy): domain Bacteria; phylum Planctomycetota; class UBA1135; order UBA1135; genus JAUIEE01. Next base: position 1,514 of record JAUIEE010000026.1, read on the forward strand.
ACGCCTGGCACGCTCCCGTGGGGAACTACAAGCACTTCAATGCGTTCGGTCTCTACGACGTTCACGGCAACGTCTTCGAGTGGTGCAGTGACAGCAGGCCTCTACATGAGAAGTTCCGCGTGGATAGCGACTCCCGCATCAACCGCACCGCCCGGGGGGGTGGATGGCACAGTCACGTCAAGTGGTGCCGATCCACTTTCAAGGTAAGCTCCCCTCCGAACACCGTTCGCGCGAGCCTCGGCCTGCGTCCAGCCATCAATTTCGCCCCCCAGTCGCCGTAGGAGCTAGCCGGTTCTTCCAGCCGAACCGCGCTGCAACAAGGTCGTCCGCGCCCGACTCAGGAGCATCGAGACCGCAGCTTCGCTGCGCCCCAGGCGCGCCCCGATCTGGCGATAGGTCAGCGACGGCTCGCCGTAGCGCAGCGTCCAGGCCTCCCTTTGATCGGCGGGAAGCTCGGCCACCCAGGCCTCGAGCTTGGCCCACTCTTCCTCGAGCTGCCGCGCTTCCGCTTCCGAGCTTCCCTCCTGGTCGTCGAGCTGGTCCGTCCCCATCCAGCTCATCGGCCGTCGCTGCTGACGCCGGTTGAGGTTTCGGATGCGGTTCTCGACGACGGTGCGCAGGTAGGGATCGAAGGAACCCTCGCCCCGCGGCTCGTAGCGCTCGAAGGCATTCAGCGCTTCGACCCAAACGTCCTGGGCCACGTCGCCCGACTCGAGCTGACCACGCATTCCCGGTCCTAGCCGCCGCCGCACCATCCGGAGGATGCGCGGATGGCAACGTTCCGCCAGCAGGGAAAAGGCCCTTGCGCTGCCCTGCTTGGCCTTGCGAATCAAGCTGACGGTGAGACCCTTGGAGGAGGGTCCCCGGGAAGCGTGGCTCTCGTCGGAGGAGGTCATGGGATTTAGCCCGTCTACTCCCCAGGATAAGACCACCGAGCCCATTCAGCGATCAGGAATCTCCTGCCTGCTCCTCGTCCCGTGCGATGCGCCCCAATTGGGCCCGAGCGCGCGAAATGCGCTGGGAAACAGCTCCTTCACTGCAACCCAGGAGCTTGCCGATCTCGCGGTAGGAGAATCCCTTGAGCAGCAGCTGCAGGACTTCCGCCGACCTGGGGCTCTCTTGCTCGAGGAGATCCAGCCAGCGAGGCAACTGTTCGATGCGGCGCTGGCTCTCCTCGGGGTCCTCGTCGAGCAGCACCTCTTCCAGCTCTTCGGGCAGGATGGGATCGTAGTGCGGTCGGGATCGCCTGCGGGCCCGGACGGCGTTCCGGAAGACCGAGCGCAACCAGTGGATGAAGATCCCGTGCCCCCGGGGCACGAAGCCCGAGAGTCCCGTGGTGAGCAAGCGCAGGTTCACGTCCTGGAGAATGTCGTCACCCGAGCTCTTCCGCGGCCCCATGAGCTTGCGCACGATCTCCTCCATGCGCGGCTGGTAGCGCTCGAGGAGCGACTCCAACGCTTCCGGACTGCCCTGCTTCAGCGCACTGAACAGCGCCGTGGTGGCGCCCGGAATGTCCGGATCGGTCCGCAGGACCTCCTCCAGGCGACCGATTCCCTCGCGGGGGGCGTGCTGGAATTCTTCCCAGGCACCGCGCCGACAGATCGGATGAACGTCCGGCCCCACGGCGCAGAGGCCGACGTCCCGGTACCACAGCTGGTGAATGCGCGCACTCAACAGCCGGCCCCTTGCAGGTCTCAAGAGGGCGCGGGCCTCGGCCCGGCACCGCAGGAGCTCATCGGGTTCTCTTCCCGGCAGCAGCTGCTCCAGCTCGGCAAGCGGCGCTCGACCTCCCCGGCTCAGGTCCAGGCGCGCAACGCTGCGATAAGGTTCGTCCAGGCTCTCGATCTCGGTTTTCAGGATCTCCGCCGAGCCAGGCAAGGCCTCGGTCCCCAGGTCTCGAATCGCCTGACAGGTCTGGTCCAGCGCCTCTCGGAAGAACCAGAACTCCAGACCGCCCTCGTCTTCCGGATCGAACGAATCCGTCGTGCGCAGACAATGAAAGATCCCACCCACCAAGCTGGCCTCGACCCGGATCGGCCCTCCGAGGAAGCGTTCGTAACGCATCCGGAGGTACCCCCGCAAACGATCCGAGCTACCCAGAAGCAGGTCGAATGCTTCGTCTTCGCACTTCCCTCGCACAGCGTCGAGGAACAGCTGGCCGGTTTCAGGGGGTGACAAGATGCTTAGGCAAATGGGTCGATTAAATGCCTTTTAGGAGAGAGGACGCAAACGGAACAAGGTTCGGTTCGGTCTTTTTAGAAAGTCACAGAACGGAACGGGCTGCAACCGAAGCCAGAAAGTAGCGTCATTCCCATGGATACACGCGGTTTGGCAACAGACGACAAGCTCTGGAGAAAGGACTAGGGTTCGAGATGTCGTTCGAAAAAAAGCGCCGGCATTCAGTCTCCCAATGGCGCCTGCAAATCTCTAGCCAACGCCGCGAGCTCGTCTTCCTCCAGGTCCTTGCTGAAGTGCTTCAACCTGGCGATCAGGTCCGCGCTCCCCAGGTAAGCCTGCGCACAGGCGACATGGATGAATCCGGAAGGAACGAAACGTCCCTCCTCGAAGAAGACCAGTCGGATGCGCCAGCTCGCCTTGGGAATGGTCTCGCGGCAATGACGACAGGCTGCTCGGCCCGTCGGCGACCGTTCTACCCCATCGACCCGGGGAAGCCTCGGATGCTCGAGTCCCTGACGGGCCCGGGCTTCGAGCTCGGGCGCGGATTCGACCTGGGCCTCCGACGTCTCCAAGCCCTCGAGGAGCGCCTGGGGACGCTTGTAGGCCCCACAGTCCAGATGGAACCAGAGCGTCATCTCCCCTTCCTCGGCGAAGGGGTTCGGCAGCCTCTCCCCCAGGCGCAGCTCTCCCTTGGGAATGGGCTTTCCACACCCGCGGCACTTCGCTCGGCCGGAGGTTGCGGGCTCGATCGCGTGGGCCATGCAGCCAGCTTAGCCCGGAAGAAGAAAGCGGCCAGGGGCCGGATTCCAACGGGCCCCGGTTGGAGCCTTTGCCCCACGGTTCAGGGGGCCCGAACTCACGATCAGGCCCCCTGGTATCCTCGTGGGTCATGCCTTCACCTTCGGATCTCAACCTCTCCCCTCGTTTCGCGACGACCCGCTGGAGCCTCGTGGCGAAGGCCGGCTCGGAGGGCTCGCCGGACGAACGCCAAGCCGCCCTGGAAGAGCTGTGCCAGGCCTACTGGTACCCGGTCTACGCCATGGCCCGTCGTCGGGGTGCCCCCCGAGAGGAAGCCGAAGACACCGTCCAGGCCTTCTTCGCCCGACTCATCGAAGGAGATCTCCTCCCCCGGGCCGACCAGGGTCGCGGGCGCTTCCGCTCCTACCTCCTGACCTCTTTCCAGAACTTCTCGAACAACCGCCACGACTGGGCCGAAGCCTGGAAGCGCGGCGGAGGCAAGAGGCTCGTTTCCATCGACGCGGCCCGAGCGGAGGGGCGCTGGCTGTCGGAGCCCGTGGACGGATCGGATCCGGAAAGGGAGTTTGCCCGCACCTGGGCCACGACGCTGCTGGAAGGCGTGGTCGAAACCCTGCGGGACGAGTACGAGTCGTCGGGCAAGGGAGACGTCTTCGGCGGGCTCAGGCCTCTGTTGTCCGGGGAGGAGAGCGAGAGCTACCGCGAGCTGGCGGAACGAATCGGCGCCACGGAGGGTGCGGTCAAGGTCGCCGCCCACCGTCTCCGACGGCGCTTCGGAGAGCTCCTCAGGCGCAGGATCGCCCAGACCCTCGAGGACCCCGAGGAGGTCGAGGCGGAGATTCGCGGGCTGTTCGAAGCTCTGGGCTGAGGAGGCAGAAAAAGCCGGTAACCTTTCGTGGGCTTTCCTTCAGCAAGAGCTGCCGCAGGAAGACGACATGCAAAACCCCACGAAATGCCCGCGCTGCGGCTCGACCCTGGCCGAGATGGGCGCCCTGAGCGGCCTGTGCCCGGCTTGTCTCCTGCGCCAGGGAGCGAACGACCCGCTGGCCTTCGCCGGCCCCCCGGCCGCGCAGCCCGAGGCGACCGACCTCTCGAGCGTCCAGCGCGACTTCCCGCAGTTCGAGATCCAGGAGCAGATCGGCAGGGGCGGAATGGGACTGGTCTACAAGGCCCGCCAGCCTCGGCTGGACCGCACCGTGGCCCTCAAGATCCTGGCACCGGAGATCATGAGCCAGCCCGCCTTCGCCGAGCGCTTCCTGCGCGAAGCCCGGGCCCTGGCGCGCCTCAACCACCCCAACGTGGTGTCCGTCTTCGACTTCGGCGAGGTGAACGGTCGCTACTTCCTCGTCATGGAGTACGTCGAGGGAGCTCACCTGCGACAGCTGATCGAGCTGGGACGGCTCGACCCCAGCGATGCCCTGCGCCTCGTGCCCGAGATCTGCGCCGGCCTGCAGTACGCCCACGAACAGGGCATCGTCCACCGCGACATCAAGCCGGAGAACATCCTGGTGGACGCCCGGGGACGTCCCAAGATCGCCGACTTCGGACTGGTCAAGGTGCTCGGCCAGGACGAAGACGACTGGCGCCTGACCCGGGCCAGCCAGGTGATGGGGACCCCCCAGTACATGGCCCCCGAGCAGATGCACCGTCCGCGTGAGGTCGACCACCGGGCCGACATCTATTCCCTGGGCGTCGTGCTCTACGAGATGCTCACCGCGGAGCTGCCCATCGGCCGCTTCGCCCTGCCCTCGGAGAGAGCTCGGGTCGACGCACGCCTCGACGACGTCGTCCTCAAGGCCATGCAGCGCGAACCCGGCCAGCGCTACCAGAAGGCCGAGGAGATGCGCACCAGCATGGAGGACATTGCCCGCAGCCCCGGGGAGAACCGCAAGCGCAACGCCGCCCGCGAGATGGCCTGGCCCGCGGGCAAGCGCATTCCCTTCAAGAACAAGGACAAGTACGACGGCATCTTCGAGCTGCACGGTCTGGTCGGCATCGAAGAGGAGCACCTGATCCTGGAGTTCCAGTCCCTCTTCCTGGGGCTGGGGGGTTCGTCGAAGATCGAGTCCATGCGAATCCCCCTCGACCAGCTCGCCTTCGCGCGCTTCTCCCAGGGTTGGTTCGGGTGCGAGATCCGCCTCACCCCCCGCAGCCTCAAGGCCATCGACGGCTTCCCCTCAGGTCCGCGAGGGTCCATGCGCCTGCGCTTCGCCAAGCGTGACCGCGAAGAAGCCGAGCGGCTGGCGCGCTTCTTGAGCCTTTCCCTCGAGGGCTGAACCGGGCGCTGCCTCAGGGCCGACCCGACGCCCCGAGAAAAACCGATCGAAGCAAGTTCGAGTTCGCTCCGCGAGGATCTCTGCGTGGGAGGTGAAGAAGAACCTCCACATCGCAGCGGCGGCCAGTGTGCTCCCGGCCCGGGACCTGGTGGGCGCCATCCTCACGAACGACCGGCTCACGGAACTGATGGAAGGCCTGTCCCGCGAGTGCGAACAGCCCTTCGCCATCGCCTCCCCCGATTTCCCCGAGGAGAGGGTCGGCATCCTCGAACGCCACGTCCTCGACCGAGACCTGTCCGTGCGAGACATGGCGGTCGCCGCGGCCAGGCGAGCCCTGGACCGCAGCCGGGTCGAGTCCGCCGACGTGGCCTGCGTTCTCGTCAGCTCGGTCACACCCGATCGCTCCTTCCCCGCCATCGCGACCAGCGTGCACGCCGAGCTCGGCTGCCCGCCCCAGGCCTGCGCTTTCGACGTGTCCATCGGCTGCAACGGTTTCCTGGTGGCCCTGGACGTGGCCGCACGCCAACTCGAGCAGCGTCCCGTGGGCGCCGCGGCCGTCATCGTCGCCTCCGAGACCATGACCCGGGTAGCCGATGCCAAGGATCGCACCACGGTGCCCCTGTTCGGCGACGCGGCCGGAGCCATCGTGCTCGTCAAGGGGACGGAGGCGCGCTTGCACCGGATCCGCATCGACACCCTCGGAGCTCACGGAGCCCGCATCGCCATGAACCCTCCCCTCGCGGACGGACGCGGCGTGCACCGTATCACGTGCAGCGAAGGGGTTCTGATGACGACCTGCGAGGACCTGTGCCCCCAGAGCATCGAGCTCGACGGCAAGCGCGTCTTTCGCGACATGGTGCGCACCCTGCCCCAGTTCGTCCGCTCCTACCTGAACGAACAGGGCGTGCAGCTGGACGAGGTCGACCGCTTCCTCTTCCACCAGGCCAACGCGCGCATGCTGGACGCCGTGGCGGGCCCCGGCGGCCTCGCCCTCGACCCCGAACGCCTCCTCAAGAACATCGCGACGGTCGGCAACACGGCCAGCGCGTCCATCCCCGTCCTGCTGGCCGAAGCCGCCGAGACCGGACAGCTCCGGCGGGGCGATCTCGCCCTCCTGTGTGCCTTCGGCAGCGGCTACTCGATCGGAGCCCTGCTCCTGGAATGGTGAACCCCATGACCACCGCCGAACTCTCCGCCTTGACCTCGAACGACAGCCGCATCCTCGATCGTGTGCAGGCGCTGCTCGAACAGGGGCAAGTCTCCGACGCCATGAGCCTCCTGTTCGCGGAACTCGGACGCCTGCAGCGTCAACTCGAGCCCGGGGAGTGGGATCGCTTCGTGCAAGACGTCATCCTGCCCCATCCTGTCCTCGAGCTCGTGCACCAAGCTCCGCTGTGCCGCCACAGCTTCGAGCAGCCTCGCGGCTACCCCGGCGATGCCGAACTGATCGACTACCTCTATGGCCTGCGAGAGCCAGAGAACGCCAGTGCCGTCGGAAGCACGATTCACGATTGGTGCTTCGGGCGCGCCCCTGTCCGCGGCGTGCGCCACCGCCGGGAATGGCTCGCCAGCATCCTCGACGAGGAGGCCGCTCGCCTGGACGGCAAGGCCCGGGTGCTCTCGGTCGCCTGCGGCCACCTGCGCGAAGGCAGACTCTCGGGAGCCTTCTGCTCCGGCTGGTTCGAGGAAGTCGTCGCCCTCGACGCGGACGCCTCCAGCCTGGCCGTGGCCCGCGCCTCCCAGCCCGAGCTCGTCACCCCCATCCAGCTCTCGGTCGCCCGGCTTCCGAACCGCGCCAAGCGACTCGGGACCTTCGACCTGATCTACTCCGCGGGTCTCTACGACTACCTCGAGGACGAACTGGCCCACAGGCTGACGGCCTCCCTCTTCTCGCTCCTGCGCGCGGGCGGCCGCCTGGTCGTCGGCAACTTCCTCGCCGGCGTGGCCGACAGCTCGTTCATGGAAGCCTTCATGGGCTGGAAGCTCTTCTACCGCACCCGTGAACAGATCGAGGGCCTCTTGGTTCAGGCCCCGTCCGAGGAGATCGGCGAGCTGAGCTTCCATCAGGATCCCTATGGCGTCTTCGGCTACGTGACCGCGAGACGTACCTTTCCCTGAAGGTCCGAGCCGGCACGAGCCGACTGGCGGGCTCTCGGTCCTACGGAGGCCGCTCTGAGGCCGAACACCGTCGGCTCACCCGCCCAGGAGCTTACGGCGCACTTCTTCCAGCCACTGGATCCGAGCTCGAGTCGCGAAGACCGCTCCCCTCGCCGCTAGACGGCTGAGGCCTTCGGGCCCCTGGCTCCCGGAGCTCCCCAGGTAGGCCTCGGACTGATCGAGTTGCTCGCGCAACGCGCTGAGGGCTCCGTCGAGGAACTCCTCCTGCTTGGCCCTGGAAAGTAGACCCAGGAAGTAGAGCCGGGTTCGAAGAGGATCCGGCGGTGCATCGAACTCTTCCCGCCCGGGCGGCCCGGCCAGCCAGCGTCGCAAGGCCTTCTTGCCAGCCGCGGTGATGGAGACCTCCCGCCGCGCCTGGCGTCCCCGGGCGGATTCGCGGGACTCGACCAGTCCGGCTTCCTCGAGACGCTTCAGGCTCGGGTAGATCGAGCCCGTGCTCGCGCTGAAGCGGGTGGCGGGAGAGTCGGCGAAGTGCCTTCGCACGGCGTAGGGACTCTGGGGCCCGAACTTGGCCAGGACCCCCAGCACGGTGCACTCCAGTTCCGTGAGTTCGCGCATCGGACTCAAATACTTACAGGCAAGGGACTTGGGAAAAGGGCCGCCAAGGCGTCGGACTTCTCGCCCACGCTCCGGACATTTAGTGCGTAACGCACTAACATGCAACCCACTCTTCAAGCAGCACGATGATCCGACTTCTGCTCTCTGTTTCCATCCTGGGAGCCGGTGAAAGTCCCCGGCTACGCATCGACCCTCTGCTCCTGGCCCAGGTGGCCGAGGTCTACGGACTGATCGCCGACGCGGGTACCGACGGCTGGCAGAACCCCATCTGGAACGGCTGGAACGCGCGGGACACACCGATCCTGCTCTACCTGCCCGACGTCCAGGACGCGCTCGTCAATCACCCGCGGCCACCGATCGGGTTCGTCCCCGCGCAGCACCCGGGACTGCCCTCCGGCTGGACCCTGCATCTGCGCGACGGAACGACTCACTTCGAGGTCGATGGACAGAACACCTCGACCGACATCGAGGGCATCGAGACCCTGGTCGTGGCCGACCCCCTTTCGAACCTGCGGCCCGGTCTCTCCCAGCTCGTCCGGGCCCCCGGCGACGTCCACGACAAGGAAGCGGCCCTGACCGCGGACTTCCTGGCGACCGATCCCTACCAGCAGCTGGCGTTCGTCGTGCACGAGGCCTTCCACGTGCATCAGTTTCGTCGGGCCGGGCAGAAGATGGCCCAGGAGTCCTGGCTCGGGGAGTACCCCTGGCTCGCTGCAAGGAACCTCGCCGGCTTCGTGCTCGAGGGACGGCTGCTGGAGCGTGCGCTGCGCGCGGAGGATCCGTTCGACGTGGCCCAGGGGGCCCTGGACTTCCTCGCGGTGCGGCTCGATCGACGGGCGTCCCTCTCTCCCCAGGCCGTCGCCTACGAGGACGGGACCGAGTTCTCGGAGGGGCTGGCCAAGTACACCGAGTGGAAGCTGGCCGAGACCCTGGAGGGACGTACGCCGCAAGGACCACTGCACTGGGCCCGGGGCTTCCACGGCTACGACGACCTGCAGGTCTGGCGAGAGGACTTGCTCGGGCAAATGCGAGCCATGATGGACGGGACCGTGGCCGTGAACGGCAACCTGTACGGAGCCGGATGCCTGCGCATGCGACTGTACTCCTCGGGCATGGGCCAGGCCGTCTTGCTCGATCGCCTTGGCATCGAGGACTGGCAGGATCGCATCCTGCAGCCCGAGACGAGCCTGACGGGTCTTCTCACCGAGGTCCTCATGGCCACCCCCGCCGAGCTCCGGGAAGCCCTGGACGAGGTCCATCGCCGCGAGAACTACGCCCAGCTCCTGGTGCAGAAGCAGGCCTTCGAGGCCGAGGGACGCGCCGACGCCCTCCGGCGGTCCGAGGAGCTTCTCTCGACCCGCCCCCTGCTGACCCTGGACTACGCCTCCCTGGACGAGGCCCAGGTGGCCTGGACCTACACGCCCTTCGGCATGGCCAGGCTCGAGGACGGGTCGACCCTGTACGACTCGACCCCGCTGTCGGTCGAGATCGGGCACCACGCCAGCCTGGAGCAGGAGGTGGCCCTCCCGGCCCTGTACGTTCCCCGGGAGCAGCGCATCCACGTCCCGCTGCGTGGCCCGCTCCCGGACGACCTCCCCGTGGGGGAACAGGAGAACCTCGAGCTCGCCCTCCCCGGCCTCGAAGTCCGCTCCCTTCGGGCCGTCCTCGAACGTGAGGATGGCCAGGTCACGATCCGCCTGTTGCCCTAGGCCCGTTCGGGGAGCCCGGGACCTGCAAGTTTCGCGCAGAATCGTGTCGAATGGTCCCGGCCTACCCGACGGGGTGTTCGAACGGGCCGTGCGAGCGTCCTTTCCCGACCACCTGAAACCGAACTTGGAGTCCCATGCGATACCTCCTGCTCATCTACAGCAACGAAAGCGACGACGCCAAACTGACGCCGGAGGAAAACGCCCAGCTCATGGCGGACTACGGCGCCTTCCACCAAGCTCTCGAGGGAGCCGGCAAGCACATCGACGGAGCTCGCCTGCGCCCCACGGACGTGGCCACCACCGTTCGCGTGCGCAACGGCGACCTGGCCATGACCGACGGCCCCTTCGCCGAGACCAAGGAGCACCTCGGCGGCTTCTACATGATCGAGGCCGAAAACCTGGACGAGGCCACCCAGTGGGCCAGCAAGATCCCCACGGCCCACACCGGCTCGATCGAAGTTCGGCCCATCTGGGAAGACGAGGACATGTGAAGGAAGAGCTCCGCGAAGCCCTGGAAGCCTGCTACCGGGCCGAGTACGGGTCGCTGCTCGCCGGACTCCTGCGCCGCTGCGCGGGGGACTTCGAGCTCGCGGAGGCCGCCCTCTCCGATGCCTTCACCACGGCGCTGGAGCGCTGGAGCGAGAGCGGTCTGCCGGACCGCCCCGGGGCCTGGATTCGGACCGTGGCCGATCGACGACTCACGGATCGGCTGCGCCAACCAAGGGAAGAGCGGCTCGAAGAAGCGAGCGCGGCCCCGCAGCCCGAGCTGCCCCTGGAGCACGATCTCGTGATCCCGCCGGAGCACTTCCCCCACGAGGACGATCGCTTGCGGCTCGTGTTCACGTGCTGTCACCCGGCCTTGTCCCAGGACGCCCAGGTCGCCTTGACCCTGAATGCTCTCCTGGGGCTGCGGGCCGCTGAGATCGCCCGCGCCTTCCTGGTGCGCGAGGTGACCCTGTCCCAGCGTCTGGTGCGGGCCAAGCGCAAGGTCCGCGCCGCCGCCATTCCCTACCGCCTCCCTCCGCGGGAGCTGTTCGCCGAACGCCTGGGCGCCGTGCTACGCATCGTCTATCTCGTGTTCAACGAAGGCTACGTGGCCACCTTCGGAGAGCGACTCACGCGCGGCGAGCTGTGCGACGAGGGCCTTCGATTGGCTCGCCTCTTGAAAGAGCTCCTGCCCGAGGATCCGGAGGTCGAGGGACTCTTGGCCCTCTTGCTCCTCCTCGACTCTCGGCGCAACGCGCGCGTGGGGGAAGACGAGCAGCTCGTCCTGCTTTCCGATCAGGACCGCTCCCTGTGGAACACGGACTCCATCGCCGAGGGCTGCCGACTGTTGCGCCAGGCCATGGGAAGAGGACGACCGGGCAGCTATCAGCTCCAGGCCGCCATCGCCTCCATGCACGCCGTCGCTCCCGACTGGGAGGCGACCGACTGGCACACGATCGTCGACCTCTACGACGGCCTCATGAAGCTGCAGCCCTCTCCCGTGGTCGCGCTCAACCGAGCCGTGGCCGTCGCCATGGACGAAGGTCCGCAGAAAGGACTCGACCTCGTGGAAGAGATCGTTTCAGGAGGCCAGCTCGAGAACTACCTCTACCTCCACTCGACCCGGGCCGACTTCCTCCGACAGCTGAACCGCAAGCCCGAAGCGCGCGCCGCCTACCTGCGGGCACTCGAGCTGGCCGACAACGCCCTGGAGCGACGCTTTCTGTCCGGCCGTCTTTCCCAGCTCGAAGACGCCTGACCCCCGCGTCGCCATCCCGAGGAGCTCGAGGCGCCCTTCTGCGCGACTCCAGCGGGCCTATCCAGGAGCTTCCCCGACCGTGGGAGACGACCGCGGCTGTCGCCGCTACCATGGCCCGCCGCCAACGGCCCCCCTGGCCTCGGCCCTCCCGTTTCGATTCCCCAACTCGAGCCCCGCCATGCTCCAGAGACTGCTTCTCTCCTGCTTCTTGCTGCCTGCCCTAGCGCTCCCGGGATCCGCCCAGGAGACGCGCATGACCCCCGAGCTCCTGTGGGAGCTGGGGAGACTGGGCGGGTCGGCCCTTTCCTCCGATGGTGGGCTGGTGGCCTACACCGTGCGCCACTACGAGCTTGCCGAAGACAAAGGCACCTCGGACCTCTACCTGTACGAAAGCGCGAGCGCCAAGACGCGCAAGGTCCTCTCCAGCTGGGCCGGCGTGGGCGATCTGCAGTTCGCCCAGGGCCCCTTCGGAGAGCGCGTGTTCTTCACGGGGAGCTCGGGCAAGGACGAGCTCGGCAGCCAGGTGTGGGCCCTCAACCCGAAGGACGGCGGCCTGCTGCAGGTGACCGACATCGAGGGCGGAGTCGCGGGCCTCAAGGTCTCCCCCGACGGCGGCAGGCTGGCCTTCACCATGGGCGTCAAGCTCGACCAGGAGGTCACCGAGCTCTACGAGGACCTGCCCAAGGCCGACGCACGCATCATCGACTCGCTCATGTACCGGCACTGGAACGCCTGGCACGACTACGAGTACACGCACCTGTTCGTGGCTCCGGTCGGCGAGGACGGTCGCGCCGGAGAGCCGGTCGATCTCATGGAAGGGCTGCGCGTCGATTGCCCCGTGCCCCCCTTCGGTGGCTCCGAGCAGTACAACTGGTCCCCCGACGGCACCGCGATGGCCTTCACCATGAAGGACGTCGAGCGCTGGGCCGAGTCCACCAACAGCGACGTCTACGTGGTCGAGGTCGACCAGCCGGGCACGCACAAGAACCTGAGTGAAGGACAGCCGGGCTACGACAACGATCCGGTCTTCGCGCCGGACGGCAAGTCCGTCGCCTACCACTCCATGGAGCGCGCCAGCTTCGAGGCCGATCGCAACCGCATCTTGCACCACGACCTGGGCACCGGGACCACGGTCGACATGACGGCCGGACTCGACCAGATGACCCACGGGGCAACCTGGATGCCCGATGGCTCGGGAATGCTCTTCACGTCGGAATGGCGCGGAACGGACCAGATCTTCTCCATTCCCGCTCGGGGAGGGAGCCCGCGTCAGCTCAGCAAGGGGCGCCGCAACTGGGGGCTGGTCGACGTGTTCCCCGACGGCCGACGGGCCCTGGTCTCCTACATGGACATGACCCGCCCGCGGGAGCTGGCCATCCTGAACCTCGCGGACGGAAGCCACGAGACGATCTCCCACATCAACGACGAGATCTACGCCTCCCTCGAGATGCCCAGGATCGAGGAGCGCTGGGTCGAGGCCACGGACGGCAAGAAGATCCACTGCTGGGTCATCTTCCCGCCCGACTTCGACCCGGCCCGCAAGTGGCCCCTCTTGACCTATTGCCAGGGCGGCCCCCAGGGACAGATCGGCCAGTGGTTCTCCTTCCGCTGGAACTTCTACCTGATGGCCTCCCAGGGCTACGTGGTCGTGGCTCCGAACCGCCGCGGCCTGCCGGGCTTCGGACGGGAGTGGAACGACCAGATCAGCGGCGACTGGGGCGGCCAGGCCATGCAGGACATCCTCTCCGCCACCGACTCTCTCCTGGCGGAGCCCTACATCGACCGGGAGCGCACGGGAGCGATCGGTGCCAGCTTCGGGGGCTACACCGTCTACTGGCTGATGGGCAACCACGAGGGTCGCTTCAAGACGATGATCTCCCACTGCGGCGTCTTCAACCTGGAGTCGATGTACGGCTCGACCGAGGAGCTGTTCTTCGTGAACTGGGACCTGGGCGGCCCCTACTGGAAGAGTCCCGAGGTCCAGGCCGACTACGAACGCTTCTCGCCCCACAAGTTCGTGGGGAACTGGGACACGCCCCTCCTGGTCGTTCACGGCCAGAAGGACTTCCGCGTGCCCGTCACGCAGGGCATGGAGGCCTTCACCGCCGCCCAGGTCCAGGGAGTTCCCTCGCGCTTCCTGTACTACCCGGCGGAGGGGCACTGGGTCCTCAAGCCCCAGAACGGCGTGCTGTGGCACCGGGTCTTCTTCGACTGGCTCGCGCGCTCCTGCAAGCCGGAGCCCCAGGAAGGCTCCTGAGATCCCGACGAGATCGGAGACGTGCCCTCAGGGAGCGTCTCCGATCTCCCAGATCGTGATCTCTCCGCCCGGCGAGCTCCACGCCGCCCGCAGGCAGGGAGCCCCCGCGACCTGCAGCGGCCGCGCGGCGTATTCGACCAGGTAGTCCATGCCCGTCCGCGCCAGCTGGGAGCAGAAGCTGCCCGGATTCCCGAGACGCCAGAGCTGCTGCAGGGCCTGTTCGCGGTCGTCCTCGGGATCGACGGCCTGGGCCAGGGCGTGGACGTTGAAGGCCGGCACCTCGTAGAAGGCGGCCCGTTCCGCCAAACCGGACACGACGGCCGCCCGTCGTGCCGGAGGCGTGCGGTAGGCGGCGTGGCGAGCCGCAAGCACCCGCGCCTCCTTCGGAGTCTGATCGCGGAGGTAGCGCAGAGCCTCCCCCTCCGCCTTCGTGATCTCGATGCGGTGGGAACTCCGCACCGTCTCCCAATAGGGGGTTGGTGAGCGCGCGAGCTGGGCGACGAGACAGGCGCCCAGGAAAAGGCCGCCGAGGATCGGAACGAGCCGGGCTCCCCAACCTGTCCTCTGCAATCGCATGCCGATCGAGAACAGCGCGGCAGGTCCCAGGGGAAACAGGTACCAGCGCGTGTGGAACAGGAGCTGGCCCGCAATGGAGAAGGAGTCCTCTCCCTTCACCAGGACCCAACCTCCCACCACGGAGACGATCACCGCGGAGAACGGGAGCCAGGCGTAGGTACGCAGGGAAGCCTCGGGGGCCAGCCGGCGATAGGCGAGGGCTCCGAGGGCCAGGGGGAAGCCGATCACGTTGCACAGGGCGAAGGCCGAGAGGGAGAGCACCTGCCAAGCCCAGCGTCGAGGTCCTTCTCCCTCGAGCACCCGCTCCAATCCGGCCCTCACCCAGGAGGCGCCCGGCCAGGCGTTGAAGAACGCACGCGGACTGTCGGTCAGCCCGTTGTAGCCGATCCCCACGCCCGCGGTGTCGGGCAGGTAGCTCGGTCGCAACATCTCCAGGTAGGCCAGCCCGGAGACGAGGAGCAGCGAGCCGAGCGCGACGGGAGCGAACCACCCCCTCCATCGGCGCCACGCCCAGATCAAGAGCAGGACCCCGCCGGGGAAGAGGGCCAGGAAGGCGTGGATCCGAAAGCGCAGGGCCGCGGCCAGGAGAAAGGCCAGAACGAGGGTCGGCGCGATCTGGGCCTGGCGCGGAGCTTCGCGGAGCACGAGGACACTGGCCAGGACACATCCGAACAGAACCACGAGTCCCGAGTAGAGCTGAGGCGAAGCCGCCGCGGCCGCTTCCAAGCCGGTGGTGAAGTGCGGAAACAGGGTGAAGGCGAAGACCGTGGGGGCTTCGTCCGCCATCGGCGGCCAGGGTACCGCCAAGAGGTACATCGCCCCCGCAGTCAGGTAGCCCCCCGCACGGGAAGCGGTCAGCCGGCACCCCAGGGCGAACAACAGGAGACAGACGAGGATCTCGATCGCCGTGTAGTGCTGGGAGAGGTGAGCCTCGAGCAGGCTCTCCGCTCCGCTGAAACGCGCCAGCAGGAGCGTGTTGACGTGGGGCAGAACGTGGTAGGCCCGGTCCTTGGCGCGGGCGCGGATGGCCGACTGGGCAGGCGGGACGCCGCGCTCCAGCTCGGCGGCGATCCCGACGTGGAACAGGTGATCGCGATGCACGGAGTAGATCCGTGTTCCGTCCTCGCCCTCGACGAAAGGCACCTTGTAGTCGGTGGTGACGAGCAGACTTGCCGTCACGAGCAGGAGGAGCCCCAAGTCCGGCGCTGGCCCTCCCGAGGCACGCAGAGCACGCCAGGCGACGACGAGGGCCGGCACCCCGAGGGCAGCCTGGAGTACGTAGAACAGCCAGGTCAGGCCGACCGAAGCGCAGGCGAAGTAGCCGCCGGCCGTCCACGCGTAGGCCGTCGCGAGGCCCAGGGCCGCACTCTCCTGGGCAGAGCACCCGGAGTGAGCGAGCCATCGACCGACGAGCACGGCGACAGGTCCCCAGAGCGCCGTTGCCGCCAGGAGGAAGAGCGCGAGGTCACCGGCGCCCCAACCGATGCGGCCCAGGTAGACGAGCACCAACGCGACGACGCTCACCCCCAGGAGCAGGGAACCCCAGGCCATGCGCGCTCGACCGAGGCTGCCCATGGGACGCAGCCTAGCAGACAGGATTGCCCGAAGCCCGTGGCCTCCCGCGGGCCACGGAGAGCCAAAGAGGTTCCGGAACGAGCGGCGGGAGGCCGCCCGAGCTGTTCTATACTCTTGCGCCGGCTTACGAGGCCTGCACCCCCGTCACGTGGACTTCCCCGCAATCGTACGCCGCGCAAAGTTGCGCCTGCTCCGCATGCACTACGAGAGCGGCGTGGGCCACATCGGCGGGAACCTCTCCGCCCTGGACGCCCTGCTCCATCTCCACCACCGGGCCATGGGCACCGAGGACCTGTTCATTCTCTCGAAGGGACATGCCGCCGGCGCCCTGTACGTCACCCTGTGGTCCAGGGGTCTGTTGTCCGAAGAGGACCTGGGCGAGTTCCACGGCGAAGGCACTCGCATGTCGGGCCACCCGCCCCCGCGCGGACTGGCCGGGATCCCGGTCGCCACGGGAAGCCTCGGGCATGGTCTCTCGGTCGCCGCCGGCATGGCCCTGGGCCGCCGCATCCAGGGGCAGAAGGGTCACGTTTGGTGCCTGATGTCGGACGGCGAGTGGCAGGAGGGTTCCTGCTGGGAAGCCCTGATCTTCGCCCGCCACCGGGGCCTCGAGAACTTCACGGTTCTGGTCGACCTCAACGGCCTGCAGGGCTTCGGCAGCACGGCCGAGGTCGCATCGATGGAAGATCTCGCCGGGCGCATTCGCGGCTTCGGACTCGAGGTGCTCGAGATCGACGGTCACGATCCCGAGGCCCTGGATCGCGCGGTGCGACCCGAGGCCGAAGTCATCCTCCTGAAGACGGTCAAGGGCAACGGAGTCTCCTTCATGGAGAACCGCATGGAGTGGCACTACCTGGCCCTGGACGAGGAACACTACGCGCGCGCTCGCGAGGAAGTCGAGTCGGCATGAGGAACGCGGCCTGCGACAGCCTGGCTCGGCTCTACCCCCGACAGCCCTTCCTGTTCTTTACGGGGGACCTCGGCTTCCGCGCCCTGGAACCCCTGCGCGAGGTCATGGGCGAGCGCTTCATCAACGCCGGTGTGGCCGAGCAGAACATGATCTCCGTGGCGGCCGGAGCTTCCCTCGCCGGGCTCGACTCCTGGGTCTACAGCATCGCCCCCTTCTGCTACGCGCGCCCCTTCGAGCAGATCCGCAACGACGTGTGCCTGCACGACGTCGCACTCAAGCTGATCGGGAACGGAGGCGGGTATGCCTACGGGGTCATGGGAGCGAGCCACCACGCCATCGAGGACTACGGGGCGCTCTTGACCTTGCAGCACATGCACGCCTTCGTCCCGGCCTTCGACGAGGACGTCGACCCTCTGGTTCGCAAGCTGGCGGGGTTCCCCCACCCGGCCTACCTGCGACTGGGACGCTGCGAGAAGCCGGACGGGCTCGAGTTGCCTCCCTATGCGCCCTGGCGTCGTCTGGTGAGCGGCGAGGGCGTCCTCGTCATCGTCGTCGGGCCTCTCGTCGGCGGTCTTGTCGCCGCCCTCCGAGGGATCGGACCGGAGGAACGCCCCGAGGTCTGGGTCCTGAGCGAGCTGCCGATCGAGTCCAACGCCATGCCTGCCCCCCTGCTCGCCAGCCTGCAGCGCCTGCGGCGTGTCCTGGTCGTCGAGGAGCACGTGGCCCATGGCAGCGCCGGAGCCATGCTGAGCCGTGCCTTCCTGTCCCGGGGCCTCGCCCTCGAAGCCTTCGAGCATGCCTGCGCCCGCGGGTACGAGTCGGGCACCTACGGCTCCCAGGGGTTTCATCGCGCGGAGAACGGGCTGGATGCGCAGTCGTTGATGGGACGTATCCGAGGACTTCGAGCGTGAACATGAAGCCCGAACTGCGGTCGAAGATCGAGGAGCTCCACGGTCCCATTCTCGTCCTGGGCGCCAGCGGCTTCGTCGGCGCCAACCTCATGCGCATGCTGCTCGAGGTGCGCAGCGACGTGTACGGAACGGCCCTGCGCCGACCGGCGTGGCGTCTGGAGGGTCTACCGGAGAGCAACGTGCTGATCGTCGATCTCCTGGTGGAGTCCAACCTGGTCCGCACCCTGGACGAGCTCGAGCCCCTGACGGTCTTCAACTGCGTGGCCTACGGCGCCTATTCCTTCGAGCAGGACGAGGACCTGATCTACCGCACGAACGTGAACTTCATCGTGCGCCTGCTCGAGGAGCTCCAGACCCGTCACATCCGCGCCTACGTTCATGCCGGCTCCTCCTCGGAGTATGGCGCCCGCTCGGATGGTCCCCCCGAAACGGCACGGACGAATCCGAACAGCCACTACGCCGCCTCGAAAGCAGCCGCCTCGGGGCTGATCCACTACATGGGCCAGGAGAAGAAGCTGCCCTGCTGCACCCTGCGCCTGTACTCCGTCTACGGTCCCTACGAAGACTCCTCGCGCCTGATTCCAGCCGTGGTCTCGAAGGGAGCCGAGGGAGCCCTGCCGACCTTCGTGGACCCCGAGACGTCCCGGGACTTCGTCTACGTGGACGATGCCAGCGAGGCGTTCGTCGACGCAGCCCTGCGGCTGAAGCCGAGCTCCTACGGGGAAGCCTTCAACATCGGGACCGGCCAGCGCACGACCATCCGTGACGTGGCCGAGCTCGCCAAGCGCCTGTTCGAGGTCGACGCGGAGTGCGAGTTCAGCATGTCCGGTCGCGTCTGGGACCTGAAGAACTGGTACGCCGACCCGACGCGGGCACGCGAGGAGCTGGGCTGGGAGGCCAGCACCAGCTTCGAAGAAGGTCTGCGGCGCACCCTGGCCTGGTACGAGGGACTGCAAGACCCCCAGGCCTACCTCGCCTCCTCCAAGAAGTTCACCCTCGACTACCGCAACAGCGTCAGTGCGATCGTGGCCTGCTATCGGGACGGAAAGGCGATCCCGATCATGTACGAGCGCTTGACCCAGGTGTTCGAGGAGCTCGGGATCGACTACGAGATCCTGTTCGTCAACGACTGCAGCCCCGACGACTCCGAGCAGGTCATCCGCGACATCTCCAGCCGCGACCGGAGAGTGATCGGCATCAGTCACTCGCGCAACTTCGGCTCCCAAGCCGCCTTCCGTAGCGGCATGGAGATCGCGACCAAGAACGCCTGCGTGCTGCTCGATGGCGACCTGCAGGACCCGCCGGAGCTCATCGCAAGCTTCGTCGAGAAGTGGCGCGAGGGCTTTGATGTGGCCTACGGCAACCGGGTCCAGCGCGAGGCCCCGGTCTACATGCAGATGGCCTACAAGCTCTTCTACCGCGTCTTCGACCGCTTCTCCTACCTGAAGATCCCCCACGACGCCGGCGACTTCTCCCTGCTGGACAAGCGCGTCGTGCGCAGCCTGCTCAAGTTCCCCGAACGGGACCTGTTCCTGCGCGGCGTGCGCGCCTTCGTGGGCTTCAAGCAGATCGGCGTCGACTACGTTCGCCCCGAGCGCATGTTCGGGACGAGCACGAACAGCCTGCTCAAGAACATCGGCTGGGCCAAGAAGGGCATCCTGTCCTTCAGCAACACTCCGCTCAACATGTTGAGTGCTTTCGGCGTCGTTTCGCTCATCGTCGTCAGCATCCTGGCCGTGGCCCAGATCATCGCCAAGCTGGCGTTCCCCAAGCTGGCCCCCCCCGGCGTGACGACCGTGATGCTCATCATCATGGGCTTCGGCGCGCTCAACCTCTTCGCCCTGGGCCTCTTGGGGGAGTACATCGCCAAGATCTTCGAAGAGGTCAAGCAGCGGCCGCACTTCCTGCGTCGCAGCATCATCCGGGACGGTGAAGTACGGGACGCCTCCGAGGAGATCTCCGAGAGCCGGAGCCTGGAGATCTCTCGGTGAAGCTCGAGCCCCGGACCTGCCCCGTGTGCGGCTCCGGGGACGAATCGAACGTGGTGGCCGAGGCCGCCTTCGACGAGAGTCGCCTGGACGGGATGGCCTTCGCCTCGCGCAAGACCCCGGAGTTCATGCACTACCGCCTGGTACGTTGCCCGGGCTGCGACGCGCTCTA
>JAUIEE010000501.1 GCA_030428965.1 bacterium
GACCCTGTCGCCGCCTTCGTCGTCTTCATGCACGACACCTCCTCGACCTCCTCCCACGGAGCGGTCTACCTGGCGCGGCAGTTCCTGCAGCAGCCCGAGGTGCGAAACTGGCTCGGGACCCAGGGCGTGCGTTTCGAGGACGCGTCCAGCGAGGAGCACGAGAACGAATCGCCCGGCGCGGAGGAAGAAGGATGAATCAGACCGTCTGGAACTGGAAGGGCCAGCGGCCGCAGTCGGGTCTGCGTTCGATCTTCTCGCCCCGCATCCCCTGGCTGGACATCGACTGGCACGTCGTGGTCCTGGGACTGGGCCTGGTCGCGACCAGCGTCGTCTTCGTGAACACCATGGATGAGCGGGACAACTTCTTCGGCCGGGACGGCGTCTCCTTCGCCTCCCACGTGAAGAAGCTCGTGGTGGCGCTGCCGTTCCTGTTCCTCGGGTTTTCGATCCGACCGCGCTGGGTGCGCCGCAACGCCTGGCTGGTCTATGTGCTCGCCATGGGGATGCTGATCCTCGTGCCCATCTTCGGAGAAGAGCGCAACCACGCCCGGCGCTGGATCCAGCTGCCCATGGGCTTCGACCTGCAGCCCTCCGAGCTCGCCAAGCTCGGCCTGGTCGTGATCCTGGCCAGCGTCCTCTACCGCAATCGCCTGCAGGGTCTCTTGGACTACGCCAAGCCGGCCGTCCTGGCCTTCTTCCCGATGGTGCTCGTGGCCGCCCAGCCGGACCTCGGGACGGCCCTGACCATCGTGCCGATCACCCTGGGGATGTGCTGGCTGGCGGGGGCCCGGGCCCGGGTGCTCCTGGGCGTGCTCGCCCTCGGATGCGCGCTCGCGATCAGCGCCTACCAGTTCGAGTGGGTCCAGGGCTACCAGCACAAGCGCATCGAGACCTGGCTCGCGAGCCTCGACGACGACCTCCTGATCGACAACAAGAACGGGGCGGCCTTCCACGCCTACCAGTCCCGCGTCTGCATCGGCGGCGGCGGCCTGTGGGGCAAGGGCCTCGGCGGCGGCGTGGCCAACGAGGCCGGCCACCTGCCCGAACGAACCAGCGACTCGATCTTCGCCGTCATCGCCGAGGAGCTCGGCTTCCTGGGCACGAGCCTGTTCATCCTGGGCTACGTGGCTTTCGGCGTGGCGATCCTGGCCGCGGCGGGGACGGTGCGCGAACGTTTCTCTCGTTTGCTCACCGGCGGAGTCGGGCTCTACTTCCTCTCGCACTTCTTCATCAACGTGGGCGTGAACCTGGGGCTGTTGCCCATGACCGGTTTGCCCTTGCCGCTGATCTCGACGGGTGGGTCGTCTCTCCTGGCGAGCTTCCTGGCCCTCGGGCTGGCCCTGGGCCTGTCCTCCAGACACGAGCCGACCCTCGACCTCGACGCCTTCCGCGGCTAAGGGGCGGTGGCCCTATGGGGAGCGGTTCAGGATAGAAAGTATATTCAGAATAAACTGAACATAGGGCCTGGGCTTCGGCTAGGCTCGCTCCTGTCGTGAGCACCTTGGACGAAGTTCGCCAGGAGATGGTTCAGCTCTGGGGTCGTCTGGGGCCGTTCTGGGGGATCTCGCCCAGCGCGGCTCGCGTTTACGCCTGGCTGCTGGCCACCACGGAGAGCGCCGACGGCCGTACGATCGCCGACGGGCTCGACATGAGTCGCGGAGCAGTGAGCATGGCTTGCCGTGAACTGCAGGATTGGGGGCTGGTGGATCCGGAGCGAGTTCCAGGATCCCGGCGCATCTGCTATGCCCCCGAGACGGACCTCGACAAGGCGATCCGCAGCATCGTAAGGACGCGGAAACGAAAGGAGTGGGATCCGATCCTCGAGAACGTTGGCTCCTGGACCGAGACCTTGCAGAAGGAACGATCACGAGAGGCCGGACTCGTGCGAGAGCGGCTGGAGAAGATTGCGGGCATGGTCACCGTCGTCGATTCCATGGCGAAGTCGTTCCTCGACGACCGCGTACTGCCGCGCCTCGGCCTCAAGGCCCTGCTCGCATCGGCCCAGAGAGCTGCCAGGGCCAAGTCCACCAGAACCTAAGGAACTGCCATGAACCCCATATCTGCTTTCTTCCTAGGGCTAGGCACGGTGACAGGCATCGCTCTGGCCACGCTCTTCTTCGTCCGAGGTCCCCTCTTTCGGCTGCTGGTCGAGCTCTGCGGCACGGAGGACCGAGCCAGGTTCTGGCAGCACCTCTACGAGGCAGCGCTGCTCCTCACCGTTGTGTTCTGCGCGCTCCTGTTTCCTCCCGGTGACGGCGAGATCATCGGGTTCTACGACTTCATCGGGATGTTCCGCGCCGCCGTATTCGGGATCCTGGCGATCCTGGGTGTGCTCGCCGTGGTGGCCAGCGTCTCGATTGGCCGATTCGAATCCAGGGCCACGGGGATGAAGGCGGGGACTCGAGACGCGTAGGCGCGAGTGAGAGCGAATTGCCGCGAAGCTAGGGGCGAACCACGAGCATCGGCCAGGAGGTATGCTCGTGGAGTTCGGTCGAGTAGCGCTCGCCTAGCGCCGCGACAACAGGATCGGCGTAGGCTCTCATGAGCGTGTCCAGCTTGCGTCCACTCTCTCCCCGGTAGCCCAGCTCCATCACGAGCTGTCCACGCTCGAGCAAGAGGCGCTCGACGTGGGGCAGGGCCTTGGAGAGCACGAAGGAGGGATCCGCGGTGCCGCCGGTGTTGAGCCAGGCCTGGGCGAAGAATTCGCGTAGGTTGAGCTCCTCGACTTCGGGCAGCCAGATGGCGATGGCGGGGGCGGTTTCGACGGTGGAGACGAACAGCCCCTCTTCGTCCACCAAGCGCTCCACGATCTCGACGCGCTCCGAGAGCACGAAGCCCTGGTCGTAGGCGTCGATCGAGC
Source organism: bacterium (assembly GCA_030428965.1). Lineage (GTDB taxonomy): Bacteria > Planctomycetota > UBA1135 > UBA1135 > JAUIEE01. The sequence goes on from JAUIEE010000501.1 coordinate 2,861, forward strand.
GGCGGGCGAGAAAGGCCTGGGAGAGGACGCACGCGAGTGCGATCGCCCCTCCTGCCGTGGAGGGCTTGCGCAGGCTCCAGCTGGCGGCGACGGCGATGAAGACGGCGCTGGGCAGGAAGTAGCCGCCGCGCTCGGGGACGCCCCACCAGAGGAAGAAGGCCAGGGGGAACAGCAACAGGCCCGCGAGGGCCAGGGCGCGCTCGCCTCCGGGGCGTTCGCGCCAGAGGCCCCACAGTCCCAGGGGCAGGAGAAGGCCCATGGGAGCGATCCACTCGACCCACCAGATCGGAACGTCTTCGCGTAGCTCGGTCGCTTCGCCGATCTGTCCCAGCTGGCTCTCGAAGGACAGCCCGAACTGGCCGAAGCGCACCTGGTTCGAGACGGCGATTGCGAACAGGAGGCTGGCCAGCAGAAGGGGGCCGACTCCGAACAGGAGAGCCTTCGGACTCCAGCGTGTGCCGGTTCGGGCTCGGGCGAAAGCGACCAGGAGAACCCAGCCCGGTCC
>JAUIEE010000027.1 GCA_030428965.1 bacterium
TGCTACCGCGCTGAGCGTGGCGGACCCGACTCTCCTGTCCCGGGGCGCGATCTGCCCTCAGCCCCGCGGCCGCGTCGGCTGCAGCTCTCCACCCGCCGGCTTGGGCGCGTCCGCGGTCGATGGGGCTCCGGGCACCGGGATCAGGTGCACGTCTCGCTGGGGGAAGGGGATCGAGATGTCCTCCCGGTCGAAGGTGCGCTTCACTTCTTCGGTCACGTCCCAGTAGACGTCCCAGTAGTCCGCGGTCTTCGTCCACGGGCGAACGATCAGGTTCACGGATGAGTCTGCGAGCTCGTGCAGGCGAATGACCGGAGCCGGGTCGTCCAGGACCTTGTCGTGGCCGTCGAGAATCCCTTTCAGGACGCCCTTGGCCCGCTCGACGTCGTCGGCGTAGCTGATCCCGAAGACCATGTCGACCCGTCGGGTCGCGTTGGCGGTGATGTTCGTGATGACGTCGCCCCAGATGCGGTTGTTCGGGATGTGGATGGCCTGGTTGTCGAACGTCTTGACCGAGGTCGTCATCAGGGTCATTCCGTGAATCTTGCCCGTCACGCCGGCCACGGAGACCGCGTCGCCGATGTCGAAGGGACGGTAGATCATGATCATGAGTCCGCTGGCGAGGTTGCTCAGGGTCCCCTGCAGGGCGAGTCCGATCACGAGACCGGCCGCGCCGATCGCGGCCACCAGGGGCGTCATGTTGATGCCCAGGGTGGCGAGGGCGACGATCACGCCGATCAACAGCGTCAGGCGACCGACCGAGGTCGTGATGAACTCGCGCAGGAGTTCCGAGGCACGCGGCAGCGAGCGCGTGGCGCGGCGCGCGACCTTGGTCAGGGCCTTGGACAGGAACCAGAAGGCGAGCAGGATGGCCACGGCCTTCCCCGCTCGCTTGGCGACGTCGATGCCCCCTTCCTTGTCCACCAGCCAGGCGCGGGCCGTGGCCCACGCCGCGCGCCAGCCCGTGATGGGAGGTTCGGCCACGACGGATTGCACGTAGGCCCGGGCCGCGTCGACGTCGCCACCCTTGCGCTCCAGGGCGTTGATGACGGCGTTGACGCGCTTGATCAGGCTGCCACGCTCTCCGCGCAGGGCGACGGCACGGGCGTTGAGGTCGGCCACCTGGCCGGAGTCCTCCGTCTGCAGGGCGGAGACCTCGACGTTGCGAACCTCGATGCAGGTGCGCTGCAGGAAGTCGACCCACTGATCCAGCTGGGCGGACACTTGCTCCTGGGTCAGCGGCCGCAACTGGGACTTGAGCACCTCGACGGGGAGGTCGAGGGCAGCCTGGCGGTTGGGGGGCACGGTCGAGCCTTCCAGCGTCTCTCGATCGTCCGGGCGTAGGGCCTCGACCTGGTCCCGGGCGGCTTCCACTTGCCCGCCGGCCTCGGCCATGGCTTCCACGATCGCGTCCGCTCCGGCGAGGAGCGTGTCGAGGTCCGTGCGAACCTGGTTCAAGCTTTCGTGCTCCGGCGAACCCTCGGGGGCACTCAGGGCCGCCTCGAGCTGGGACGCTTGGCCACGCACGAGGACGATCCAGGCGGCGTAGAGTTCCTCGATCTCTTCGAGGCTGTGCCCCTCGAGCAAGGCGTCGAGTCCACGCCGCATTTGCAGCGCCTCTTCGGTCGAGGTCGGGAGGTCGAGCGCCTGGGGTTTCGTGCTGGACTCTTCGTCCTCGGCTTGCGCTGCATCGGACGTGGGCGCGACGACCTCCGGCTCAGGTTCAGCGGGCGAAGAACTCTCCTGAGGGCTAACGGCGAAGAACGGAAACGCTACGAAGATGGCGCGGGCAAAGAGGAGAGTCATGGAGGAGGACTTGTCGGGTTCCGAGGCGTGCTCGAGGGCGAAGCAGTCTAGCCGCTCGACGAGGGGATCGGAACCTGGACGTTGCGAGGCTGCAGGGTGGCGTCGCAACGTTACGTTCGTCCGACAACCAAAACTTGGACGAATGAAGGGCGCGTAGAAGCGAGCCGGTCTCGCTCGACTCTTTCGACCGTTTCCCTCGAGCCGCAGTCGGGAAAGGGGACGAGCGAGGCTCCGGCGGTGGAGTAAGGGGCCCTGCCCTTCGCTAGTGCAAATCCGCGCCGCTGAAGATCTGAACCAGGCCCCCCTCGACACCGCTGCTGCCGACGCCGATCTCGGGCACGCCGTCTCCGTCGATGTCGCCGAGCACGGCCAGCTGGGCGCCGAACTCCTGTCCGTCTTCGCTGCCGCGTAGCCTGGCGAGGGGCTTGCCGTTCTGGCTCGAGAGCACGGCCACGATTCCGGGGCCCGCGCTCTGGGGACCCCCGGGGACGCCGATCGAGAAGCGCACGGGCTGGGGGATCGAGACCAGGAGATCCTCCCGACCGTCGCCGTCCAGGTCCTGCCAGGGGTAGACCTGGTTGCCCAGGAGATGCAGGTCGTTCGGGAGGAAGCGGTCATCGAACGAAGCGATCCGACGTCCGTCGACGCCGGACACGAGCTCGATGCGGGACTCGTAGGCATAGCCCAGGACAACGTCCGGGGTTCCGTCGCCGTCCATGTCCTGGAGCGCGGCCATCGAGCGAGGCGCCCCTTCCAGGGTCCACAGCGGTTGGCCCGTGGCGCCCGAGAAGGTGCGCACGTAGTTGCCCTCGGGGAGATGGCAGAACAGACCTTCGCTGTAGGGGATGATCCTCGTGCCCACCGCGAAGTCGAGCACACCGTCCCCGTCGAGGTCGTCCAGAGGCTGCACGAGCCCTCCGAAGGCGTCCGCCGTTGTCTCGCCGCTCACCGTGGCGAGCACGGATCCATCGCGGCCGTCGTACACACTCGCGAAACCGGGGCTGCCCCCGAGGATCACCAGGATGCTGTCGCCCGGGCAGCGCGAGATCCAGGCATCGGCCCAACCTCCCACGATTTCGGGCACGCCGTCCCCGTTCAGGTCTCCCACCTGACGCCCCTGTCCCCCAAAGGCGACCCCGGCGGGACTGTCCAGCCCGTGGAGCACGAGCTGTCGAATGGGAAAGCGCTCTTCGGTTCCAGCGACGAGGAGCCGGCCGTCCAGGACCAGGCTCTGGTAGAGCACGTCCCCGAAGCCATCGCCGTTCACGTCCCCGGCGGGGCCGACCCAGTCGCTGCCGCCGAAAGCGAACAGACCCAGCCGCGCGACGCTCTTGAGGGCGCGACCGGAAACCACGTTCAGCGAGGATCCGACCTGGAAGTCCGGCACGTCGTCACCGTCGACGTCGCCCAGCGGAGCGACGACGTGACCCAGTCCGTCGAACTCGGCCATGGGACGCGGGACAGCCGGCACCCCCGGAGCGCTCCGGGAGGCCGCGAGCTGAAGGGGCACGATGAGGGCGGTGAGGGCGGCGGCTAGCATGAAGACTCCGGGGTTGGGATCCAGCCGGGAAGCTACGCCCGATTCTAGGGCAAAGCCCATGCCGGGGCGGGAGAGCAGCGGGGATCGCTGCACGGGGAGGTCCGAGTCCGAGCGACGTAACAGCTCTTGACCTCTCCGGCTCGGGCGAGCTCGATTCTTGCTCGGGGGAAGGCGCCAGGCGCTAGGCTTTCAACCATGAAACCTCCGCCCCTGGGTTCGGTCGCAAAGGAGACGCTCGTGGCTGCACGGTTGGCGGCTCACTACGCCGCGCAGCCCTTGGCTGCCGCGGCCTACGCGGTTCTACCGATGCGGGATGATCACAGTCACACGAACTTTCGCTGGAAACCGGACCTCGGAGTGCTCGCAGGGCGGCCCCTGGACGGTGGGGAGCTGCGGGGATTCCTGGATCCCGCGCGGCTGCGGATCGGGTTGCTCGGACGCGAGGGTGAGCTCGCGGGCCAAGACCTCACGGGTCTGGGCCTGGAAGAGGCCTTCCGATGGATGGAAGTGGCTCTGGCGGAGCAAGGAATGGCGGTGCCGACCTCCTTGGAGTTGCCCGCCTACGATTTGCCCGAGAGCTCCTTGGCCCAGGGGGCGCCGTTTCCGCCCGGCACGGACGGCGGAGCCGAGCTGAGCGCCTGGTTCGAGCTGGGACATCAGGTTCTGCGGGGGGTTGCCGAAGAGCTGCTCGGAACGAGCGAAGTCGTCCTGTGGCCGCATCACTTCGACATGGCTGCGCTCTGCGTGCTCGACGAGGACACGGACGCGCAGCAGGCCCGCTCGGTCAACGCGGGTCTCTCTCCGGGGGACGGGAGCTACGCGGAGCCCTACTTCTACGTGACTCCGTGGCCGAAGCCGGCCTCCGAGGCGCTTCCCAGGCTGGCCTCGGGCAAGTGGCATACGGCCGGTTTCACGGCGGCCGTGCTCGAAGCTCCGGAGCTCCGGGCGCAGCCGAACCTCCGAGACGCAGCCATGGGCTTTGTGCGCACGAGCGCTCAGGCCTGCCTGGACATCGTGACTCGCTGCTAGGCGTTCCCGCGGGCGCGGGCTCTGTGGCGGAGGGTGGACGGGCTCGGGCCGCACGGCCGGAGACGATCCCCTGGAAGGTCTCGACCGTGGTCCTCCCGGTTGCGTTGCGCGCGGCGACACGTACGTCGTAGATCCCGGGCACGCGAAAGACCTTGGTCGGCGTCGGGTCATGGTCGAAGTGCCGTGGGTCCGGGGAGTTGCCGAGGTCGCTGCAGGAGAAGGTTCAGTCGTCGTTGGTCCAGGAGATGCCGTCGAGGCTTCCGCCGTTCCGGAGCCGACCGGGTTCCTTGGTGCTTCGATTGGACGCCACGGTCGTCGAGTTGCTAGGGTCACGGGGCCGTGAATTCCGGCGTCGTCCTCGACCTTGCAGGTGGACCTCCGTTGAAAGCGAATTCGAACTCCATGGCGGCTGGTTCCGGTCCGAACCGGATCCGGGGGGCCCTTGTCCTGGGTCTCGGGCTCCTTCTCGGGGCCTGTGGGGGAGAGGACGGGCCAGTGGCCAAGGCTCCCGCGGACGGGGAGGAGGCGTGGATCGAGTCCCTTCACGACCGGGAGGAGCTGCTGTTCGGCCCGATGGAGGGCATCGAGATCGAGAACGTCGCGACCTATCCCTCGCCCAGGACCTACTCGTCCTTCGTGGGGTCGATCTTCGAGGGGACGTCGATCACGGTGGCCGAAGTCCTCGAGTGCCTGCCTGCCGATCATCCCTTCTGGGACCGGTATCCGGAACATCTCGACCGGCTGCAAGCGAGCGAGGAGGAAGCCGAGGTTGGCACCCTGCTCGACCTGGCCTACGAAGAGCCGCAATGGGAAGCCGTCAAGGAGAGCTACGCTCGCTCGATGCAGTGGTTCCGCTTGAATCAGGTGGTCATGAAGCTCGGGCAGGCGGCCGAAGGCAAGGCGCTCTCTCCGGAGCTCGTGGCCGCGGTCACGGCCAAGCTGGAGCATGCCGAGCCCGGTCGTGGGCAGGCCTGGCGCGCGGCCCACGCCGCCTTCGCGCGCGCCGAAGGTCTGTCCGCGCGAACCAAGGCTCTGGACGCCTTGCGCGCGCTCACGAGCGTGGAAGCGGACCGCGGCAGCCTCCAGCACTTCGACGAGACCTTTGGTCAAGGGGGAGACCTCTCGTTCCTCTACGAGATGTTCCAGCTGAAGTGGCGCATGAAGTCGGGGCGTTTCGATCCGACGGCGGAACGCTGGCAGTAGGCCTTTCGCCGGAAGGACCTCCGCCAAGGCCAAGGAGAGGGCTATGGGCAAGATTGCAGCGCTCGGCATCGTGGCGGTGATCGCAGCCGTTCTTCTGTGCGGGTGGCTGCTCGGGTCCGACCCTCGACCTACGGGGACGCCGCCGATCGGGGCCGCGGGAGAACGAGAGGTGACCCAGACCGAGATCGAGAGCGCAGAGCTCGCGCCTGCAGACATGAGGCAGGAAGAGGAGGCGTCCCTTTCGAGCCGTGTTTCGATCGACGATCCCCCTCGCGCGCAGGAACCGGTCGAGGAGCCCGCGACCCCCCCTCGAGACGGAGTTCAGGTCTCCGTGCTGGCGGCCGGCACCCTTCATCCTCTCCAGGGCATCGAGGTCCGCAGGCGCAAGTTAGCCATCAGAGGCTCCGGGCTGCTACCGACGGGAACGCCCGTGGACAGGATCGTGCGGAGCGCGACTTCCCCCGTCCTCCTGCCAGGGCCCGATGTCCGTGGGTACTACTGGGTGCGCGCCCCGGGCTACGCCTGGAGAGGGTTCCCGGTCTTCTCCTCCTCCGGCCAGCTGGAGATCCTGCTCGAGCCCTCCTGCAGCCTGCGCGTGATTCTGCACGGGTACGAGGCCGAGTTCGGCGGCTACCTCATGCTGACCAGGTCCGGAGACACCTTTCTTGGTTCCAACCGGGCCGAGGTCGAGATCGGATCCGCATCCACGCTGCAGCTCGACGATCTGCCTCCCGGTTCCTACACCGTGCAGGTCGCCGTGGGAGAGCCTTCGAACCCGGTGCTCCTGGGCGAGGGCCGGGTCGAGCTCCACGGGGGCGACGTAGAGGAGCTCATCATCGAGGTCCAGCCTCCGTCGAGCGATCTCGAGAAGGTGCCGCTGTCTGGAGTCCTGGTGCCCGCGGAAGGGGCGTCGGGGGCCTTGTTCGTCAGGCTCACTCCGGTCGATCCGGACCTGGCGAGGCGCCAGGAGCAGCTCCGTTTCCGCACCGAAACCGACGCTCCGGCCACGGGGGAGGTCGCCTTCGACCTGGGTCTCGTTCTTCCTGGAGAGTACCGGGTCGATCTCAGCCCGTTCGGGGGACAGTTCCTGTTCTCCCTGGGCCCTGACGGCGACCGCAACGCCAGGTTCGAGTACCCCGCCCTGCACGAGGTACGCGTTCGTCTGATCGGTGTCGAAGAGGCTCCCGAGACCATCCAGCTGGGTGCGCACTTCTACTGGCGGGACCAAGAGTTCGGGGGCTACGCCGAGGTTCCCTACGACGGAGACCTGGGGCTCCATCGCACGGCTCTGCCCGTGGGCGAGTTCGAGCTGGACGCCCTGCTCGATCTCCCGCGTGGAAGCGAGCGATTCACGGTTGGGCCCGGCCTCAACGAGTACGAAGTCGAGCTCCAGCCGCTCAGCATGGTCGACATCGAGGTCGAAGGCGGGCGAGGGCAGCCGATGATGCTCGGGTGGGGGCTTGCGCGGGCCATCGGACCCGATGGGTTGACCTACACTGCGAGCAGTCTGCTCACGGGTGAGCATGGCACCCTCCTGCTCTTTCCCGTCGATGGGCCTTGCCGGCTCGATCTGCGGGAAGTCGGGGAGGCTCTTGCCGAGCTGGATGCGGTCGAGGTCTTCCTGCGGCGCGGAGAGGTCGTGAAAGTCACGGTCGAGCTGCCCACGGACTGACACGGCGCTCGCTTCCCGATCGGGCGTGCATTTGTTCAGGATCGCCAGGCTTCCCTGACCTCGGATCGAGTCGCCTGGCGGGCTCCACCGAGCACGCTCTTGGCGCGGGGTCCCCATGATCAGGATCCCATGGATGCGGGGCTTGGCCTGAAGAAGGCTTCATGTGTCCCCAAGGGCAGAGTTCATTGGTAGTTTAGGTAAGACCCTGAATCTCTCTGAACTCCGTTCCAGCTCTGCCATGCAACAAGTCTCTCCCCTCGTCTCCCTCGGTCTGGTCTTGGCTTCATCGGGTCTCCTCGCTTGTTCGGGCGGGAGCGGTGGAGGCAGCTCGACGCAGGGTGCCCTCGCGCACTCGCACGTGCTCGTTTCCACCCTGGCGCCGGAAGATCTTTCCAGTCTGGACTCGCGCGTTTCGGAGGTTCGCCTGGTGCGGCCGGATGGAACGGAGAGCGACAACCTGTTGAGCCAGCCGCTCGACCTCGAGATGACGGGGCTCGAGAACACCGCCCAGTGGATCGCCAACAGCGATGTCGAAGCCGGCCTGTACGACTCGCTGCGGCTCCGGTTCGAGCCCGGCTCGGTTTCCGCTCGCTCCATGGCGGGCACCGTGCCCGTCGAGGAAGACTCCCTCGAGCTCGAAGCTCCCTTCGCCTCGCCCCTGGACCTGGGCGCGGGTGAGCACCAGCAGATGCACGTGCAGATCGACCTGGCTTCCACGATCGATGGGGACGTGGAGACTCCGCCTGTGGTGTTCTCTCCGGAAGGGGCCATCCTGCCCCCCGACTCCGTGGGCATCGACGAGTTCCGTGGCATCGTGACGCGCATCTCGCCCCAGAACCGGACGCTCGACGTGGACGCCTTCCTCGACAAGGAAATGCAGATGCCCCTGGGGCCGGTCAAGGTGCGCATCGACCGCAACACGGTCCTGGTCGACGACAACGACGTGATCTTCCCGACGCCCGCGGCCTTCTACTCTTCGCTGCGCCTGGACATGACCGTGCTCGAGATCTACGGAGATCTGGGCAGCGATGGACGAGTGATCGCCCGGCGCCTGGAGATCGAGGATCAAGCCGGCGGGACGGGCGATGCCACGGTGGTCATCCAGGGGCGCGTGCTGTACCTGGACCGGGATACGTCGCGCATCCTGCTCCTGATTCGCGACATCGAAATGGGAGCGGCGATCGCCGAGCCCGTTCTGGCTTCCCTCGGCAACCCGCTTGCGGTGGAAGTGCTGTACGACGACCAGACCCGCTTCCTCTTCCGCAGCGGTGGGGCTGCCTCCGCGGACAACCTTCGGATCGGGCAGGCCCTCGAAGTGGGATTCGAAGACTTCCAGTCTCCTCCCTTCCTGGCGTCGCAAGCTCTGCTCGACTCCCCCGAGGTCGATTTCCAGGGCACCATCGTGGATAACAGCGGCCTGCCCGAGTCGGTCGTGGTTTCCCTGGGAGACGACGACCTCCACTTTCACGGATGGCAGTTTCGTCCGAATCGTCGGGACGTGCTCGTGAAGCTGGGGGACACTCCGGTCACCCTCGAAGTGCACGGACGCCCGACCGTGGGCCGTCAACGCCTGGCGGTGGGGATGCGACTCAAGGTGACCGGAAACCTGACCGGACTTCCGGACACCCCGACGATCGACGCCACGCGTCTGAGGCTTCGGCCGGGGCGCTTCGACAAGGCGGACGTCGCCACGGTGGATGAGGCCAACGCTTCCTTCACGACAAGCCGAAGTCGGATCAAGAAGAGCTTCGGCGTGGATGTGGGCGAAGGCCCCCTGAACGTCAGGATAAGTCCCCAGGCCCGCTTCGAGGGGGATGCCTCCAACCAGGCGGAGTTCTTCCGGGCAGTCGGAGCGAGCCACGCCCGTCGCATCGATGTCCGAGGCGAAGGCGTCGGCAGCGGCGTCCCGAACGAAGTCATCGTCTACGAGCTGCGCCTCAAGGTGAGGGGCGGGGGCCACGACGATGACGAGGATGATGACGACGACGAGGAGGACGACGACTAGGCTGCTGCAAGGAGCGCGGCAGCTGAAGGCCTGACGCCTTCCTGACAAGGGCTAACTATCGTGGCCCGAAGGCGGCAGGCTTCCTTGCGGAAGCCTCAGCGGTGAGCCCATTCGAACTCATGCTCCATGCGGTACGTCGTCGGCCAGTAGAACGCGCAGTATTCGGTGCCGCCAGGGAGCTCGCTGAACTTGAAGCGGTAGGCGTGGTCCACTAGCTCCTGCCGATAGGCCTTCTCCACGTAGGTTCGGACCAGCCGCGCCTTCTTGACGTTTCCCCGGCGATCGATGACCAGTTCGAAGAGCGTGTCGGCTTCCATCTCATCGAACTCCCGCACGGCTTTCACGCGTTCGGCCAGGTCGAAGCAGAAACGCGCCTCTTCCGTGTGCTTGACCTTGGGAGGGAAGTAGAGCACGGCGCTCTCGATCTCGGCCTCGGAGGCGGTCTTGCAGCTCGGGAGGCACAGGCAAGCAAGTAGGGCAACGAGCAGGTATCGCATTCTGGGTCTCCCAGCTCCGGCAGGGGCTGACGCATGCGGCCAGGGAGCAAGCCTACACCATCTTGCGGACGGCCGCCCTTCCTGACGGACCCAGGTCGCCAACGGGATCCCTCGGGGAGGGGAGTTCCTGGACGCTTGCCGGTCCGATCCCTTCGAAGCCACGCGGTCGAGTTTGGCGTGCCGGGCCCCGACCGAGGCGGGGGTCCTGGCCCACTCGGCCAGAACCCCCGCTCTCGAGGCCGAGTCCGGCCTTCTTATCCGCGGTCCTTGGCGGCCTGGGGCATGCGCTTGTTGCCACTCTTGGAGGAAGCTCTCCTCCTGGGGACGAGCTCCTTGGTCGGCAGCTTGACCTTCAGTCCCTGGAGGTCCGTGCCGGGTTCTCGCTCGATCTGCAGCGCTTGGAACGTTCCTTCGGCAAGCTGGGCGGAAGTGCCGGTCACGGCCTTCTTGACCTGTTCGAGGTCGCGGGCCACGCAGTGGCCTTTCTGGGCGTCGAACTCGGAGTACTCGCCCACGATACGACCGGAGGCCGGATCGTAGAAGACGTACGTGGTCTCGGTGCTCTTGGCTTTGGACATCTCTTGTCTCCTTTGCGGGTGAAGTCCGCCCTAGGGTTGGGGAAGAACGACGCCCGTGGCCCAAACCGTGGCGTCTTGAAAAGAACGGAGGCGGAAATCGATCGTGGTGGCCGTTCCCCGGAAGTAGGCCGGCAACAGGTTGGTTGCGCTCCCATCCGGGCCCAGGTGGGCGCCTCCGTAGGAGTAGGCCCCCGGCGTGCGGAAGCCATCGATGCGAACGATGTCGGCCGCGTACATGTCTCCGTGGTCGTGGTCATGGCGGGGATCGCTGCTCGTCATGCTGATGAAGGCGAGGACCTTGCGCGGCTCCCCGAAGTTCACGCTGACGATCCGGGTGCCGTCGTCCGCGGACAGGTGACGAACGACGGCCGCTTGTTTGAGGCGCTCGAGCTCGTCGGCACTCAGGACAGCATCGGGCAGAGCTCCGAGCTGGAGGGTCGGTGAGCTCGTCCTGCGGATGTCGCGAATCCGCAGGACTTCCCGACCACCGTCGTCGGGCTCGGCGAAGACCAGGTCTTCCCGGCTCGTCTTCAAGCTCCATTCCGGCAGGCCGTTCGTGCCCTTGCGCAGCCGCAGGCCACCGCTGGCGCCGGAGTTGTCCAGTTGCAGCGGGCCGCTCATCGTGTCCCCGGCGAGGCGCACGTACATCTGGCGGTCGACGAAGGCGTAGGCCGGGTCACTGGCTTCCCCGTACTCGTCCACCGCCCGAACGGGAATCAGGTTCCCGCCCAGGTCGAGGCTGAGCGTGGCCGACCAGGTCTCGAGGTCGTCCAGCGGGACGACCTCGACGTCGTGGATGCGGATCGAGGTCCTGCGCTCCTTGGTGCCCGTGAGGGTCACCGTTCCGCTGGTGGTCGGGGTCGAAGTCGGCTGGATGGTCGGGGCCTTGGGGCAGCGGTAGATGTACGGCTCGATCGAGAGTCGCACATACTCGACGACTTCGGAGAAACGCCCGTCCGTGCTCCTTCCCAGAACGGCGAGGGACCAATCGCCCGAAGACGGCAGGACCATCTGGGCACTGGTGGACCCCGAGGGCAGGTCGATCTCGATCTCGTGGCCCGGGGCCGCGGTGGGAGGAGTGCCCTTCGAGGCGACGATGCGAACGCCTGCATCGTTCGTGATCGGCCGGTTGGTCCAGGTGATCTCTGCCACCCGGCCGGCGTGGAGCTGGAGCTTGACGTCCACCGGAGGCAGGGGATTGAGGTCCGCCAGGCTCAGCTTCAGGGCACGGTGGATCCGCAGCAGTCCCCAGCCGTGGGTGCGCGTGAACGTCTCCCCCGCCATCTGGCCCGGCTTGAAGGCGCTCTGGATGAGGGCCCGGTGGACGTCGTAGGGGTTCCAGCCGGGGTTCGCCGCTAGCAGGGCCGCGGCGGCCCCAGCCACCGTCGGCGTGGCATAGGACTCGTAGGTCGCACCGTCGGTCGAGGTGGCCAGGAGAGTCAGGCCGATGCCCCAGGAGCGTGCGGTGGCGTAGTCGCTCTGACGATAGCCGCCGACGTTGATGGCCTCGTAGGGCTTGGGCGTCGAGGTCTCCGCGTTCGTGTTGTTGGCGTGGGCGTCGACCACGACGACGCCTTGGGACACGGCGTACTGGGTGGCCAGGCGCCGGCCCCAGGAACCGGTGTACGAGATCGAGATCACGTCCACGCCCAGGTCCGCCAGTCGCTTGACGGCGGCCGAGATGTTGTTCTGGTAGGCGAAGAGGACGCGGGCGTCCGGAGCCGTACCCAGGTAGGCGATGCCGTTGTCCTCGATGGCCGCGCAGCGCGGGACGACGCGATCCCCATGGCCCGTTCCGTAGGGGTCGACGGGGTTGTTGTTCGCATCGGTGTACAGATCGAACTTGGCGTGCGTTCCGGCCTGGATGGCCGCCCAGTCCGCGGCTTGGTCGCCGGTGCCGCCCAGCTCCTGGCGCGTGTAGTCGGCTCCAGCGCCGTAGTAGGGCATTTCGATGACCCCGATGACGGTCCCCGCTCCCTTGGACAGGTCGAGGGACGAGGGATCGGTGGCATGGGTCAGCTGCTGGTCGGTCAGGGCGAAGTCCAGGCCCTGAGGATCGGCCGGGTTGTAGAGCGGCTGGGGAAACTCCTCGATCTCGAGCGATTCGACGTCCTCCTGGGCGTGCAAGGCTCTGCACAACTCGTCGACGTCGATGTCCGGATCGTCCACGCTGATCGTGCGGTACGCGGAGAGATCGATGGCCTTTCCAGTTCCGCGTCGCTTGGCGCGGGCGCGGGCCCGATCGTTGGGCTCGGACGGTGGAAAGGCCGGTTGCAGGGTGAGCGTGCGGCTCCTCTTCTTCAGCGACTCCTGGAGCCGGGCTTCTTCGGCCTTCTGCGTCAGCCGTACGTAGATCCGTGTGACACGTTGTTCCGTCATGGTTTTCCCCTCTCTTCGTCAGGAGGATTGGGCTGGTAAGCAAGACGGGCTCCGGCCTTCGAATGTCCTCACAGCGACCGTGGCGGAGCTGGGCTACCCACCCCGCGCGATCGCTCCTGACGACGAGAGATCCAGGCCTGCGGGAAGCGAACGCGAATCCGCCCCAGGCCGGGCCGAGCCCCGGATACGGGAAGGAGAGCCGCGTGGAGACTCCGAGGCCGAGCTAGCTCGAGGACCGATTCCTCGAGGTGGGGGCCGGCCCGCTCCTTGAAACTCTACGGAGATGCTGGGAGTTCGGTCCGGGTACGTGAATAGCGTTTCGAGCCCCCGAGAAGGAGAGCCCGTGTTCCTGACTCCACCTGAGAGTGGGGGCGGAGAACCCGGAGATCCTCGTCGTGGGGGCGCGGCGCCTAGAGTTCGTCGTCGATGAACCTGAGCCAGTCCTCCTGGAACTGATCGAAATCGATCTGACCCCAGGACGCTTTCATCGACGCTTTCCAGATCTCTTCCTTCTGGTCGTCATCGAGATCGAAGCGGTTGACCTTCTCCTTGACCAGAGGAGCCGACTGACCGTCGGCCTCTTCTTCCCGCTCCTTCTTACGCTCCGCGAGGATCTCGGCGTAAGCCTCCTTGTAGCCGGAGTGGAGGGTCTCGACGTAGGCCGGGATGATCTCGGCGTACTCCGGCTTCCAGTACTTGCTGGAAACGTTGCCGAGCATGCCTTGCCGCAGCATGTACACGATGGACCAGGACTGGGCGTAGCAGGAGACGTTGCTCGGTCCCTGGGTTTGCCATTCCCGGTGGTTGAAGTTGAGGTGCTTCTCGACCGGAGCGTAGGTCTCCTCCCGGAGCATCTTCTTGATCTCGTCCAGTCGGTTGAGGCCGGCCGGCATCTTGGTGTTGATCTCGACCTTCCGGCCCTTGAACTCGGCGGCTCCATAGTAGTCCCCGTGCCCTTCGTCGAACCAGCGGTGGGCCTCGGACTCCTCGAACAGGAAGTGACAGTACTGGTGAAACGCCTCGTGACTCATGACGGCATAGGTCATGTTGCGGTTGATGTTCACCGCGTCGTAGATCACCAGCTCCGTGGACTTGGGATTGAACCAGCCGGCGACCCCTCCGCTCGTGCCACCGTACTTGTGAAACTCCTCCTCGGTGCCGCACACGCGAACGATGGATACGTGGTCGAAGTCCTTGGAAGGAGGGAAGTCGCGCTCGTAGAGCTCCCGTGAGCGCTCGAGACGCTCGATGACCTCGTCCAGGAACCTCTGGTTCGTGGCTGAGGTCTTGATGATGAACTTCTCGGAGGGCGTCGGCAAAGCCCTCCAGCCCTCGATGCGCTGCGCATCCTCCTCGTGGAAGGCCAGGAGCTCTGCGTAGCTGGCGTTCTTCCCCACGCTCTCGGCGGAGGCGGTGCGTTCGATCTCCTTGAAGGTCTTGGCGGAGCGCTCGGCTGCTTTGCCCCACTTCTTCTCGTCCTCCCCGGGAAAGAAGTAGGCCAGGTGAATGTCGGCATCTTCCAGAGGAAAGCTCCACACGTCCATGATGATGGGGATCTGGGTCCCGGGCAGGTCCCACTCCCAGCGACGGTGGCGCGCCTCGATCTTCTTGATCTTCTTGGGTTCGTCGATCGTGTAGGCGTCCGCGTCGAGTCCGATGTAGATCTTCTCCAGAAGCTCGCCGAGCTCCTGGCGAGCAGAACCTTCGTCGTCTTCGCTCTTGTCCCCGGAGCTCACGGCAAGGTCGGGCAAGCGCCAGACGGTGATGTCGGCGTCCATCGAATAGGTGCGCCCTTCGTAGTTCAGCAGCAGCTTCTTGCAGCTGATGCGTGCGATCGCGCCGCGCTTCTCCGCTTCGGGCTGCGGAGGGATGGCCTGGGCGTCTTCCAGAGGTTTGAAGGAGAAGCCGTAGCGGTTCTCTTCGAAGTACTTGCGGGCGAGCTTCTGCCCCCACGTCGGGGTGATGAGGAGGCTGGTTGCGAGGATGGCGAGTGCGAGGCGTACGGGAAGTCTTCGATCGTCCATGAAAATCGTTTGCAAGGGCCTGACCCCATTCTAGGCAGATGGGCGGCTCGGGGGCAGGGGCAGTTCCGAGAAGCTGCGCGTCAGGCCGTCCAGGGCCGCTTGCGTGGAAAAGCGCCCTGGCAACGAACGCCAAGGGCGAACGCCGAGCGCAGGTGGCCCTTCCGCAGGCTTCGGGATAGTTTGACCTTTCCCTGATACCGACCCAACCGTCCCTTTCCGTAGCCGAGGATTCCCATGGGAGCTCGCTTGATCTCGTTTACCGCACTTGGCGGTCTGTCGCTTGTCTGCCTCGTCCCCTCTTCGTCCCCGACTGCGAATCAGATTCGCCCGGAAGCCACGGGCAATCACGTGACGCTCCGTGCGGTTCCGATCTGTGCGGAGAGCATCCAGGATCAATCGTCTGCGGACTGCCTTCTGGCCTCGTCGATTCCCAGCCCGGGCCTCCTGTTTCCGCCGCCCCACGACGGAGGGACGGGCAACAGCTCGAGCGGCAACGAAGCCTTCGTTGGGGGAGGAAAGAACAACGAGGCGTCGGGTTCCTTCGCGACGGTGGGCGGGGGGTACGCTAACACCTCGTCGTCCCTGAACACGACGGTCGCAGGAGGCCAGAACAACCTGGCGGATGGCTACGGCGCCACGGTGGCCGGCGGCTCGGTCAACCACGCCGGAGGCTACTCTGGCGCGAGTGTCGGAGGTGGGGCCCACAACGAAGCCATGGGCAGTCATGCCACGATCCCGGGCGGCTTCGGGAACGTCGCGCTGGGCGATTTCAGTCTGGCCGCTGGGCGCGGAGCCTTCGTCAACCAAGAGGGATCTTTCGTCTGGGCGGACAGCCAGGGGAGCACACGAAGCGCCTCCGCCAACGACCAGTTCAACGTCTACGCCGGCGGCGGAACGCGCATCTTCTCGTCCTCCACCGGCAGCTCCGGCGTCCTCCTGGCCGCTGGCGCCGGATCCTGGAGCGCGGTCAGCGACCGCGCTTCCAAGGAGAACGTTCGAGCGGTCGACACCCGGGAGGTCCTGGAGCGGTTGTCCCGGATTCCGGTCTCGTCCTGGAACTACAAGACCCAGGAGGACGGCATCCGACACCTGGGCCCCATGGCCCAGGACTTCCACGCCGCTTTTGGGCTAGGGGCCGGTGAAGCGACGATCGACACGATCGATGCGGATGGCGTGGCCCTCGCAGCCATCCAAGGATTGAACGACAAGCTGGCCGAGAGAGACGCCGGGCTACGTGCCGAGCTAGCGAGCAAGGACGCGGAGCTGGCCGAGCTTCGTCAGGAGCTCGAGCTGCTCAGGGAAGCGCTGGAAGCGCTGACGTCCGAGTGAGTCGGGAGCGCCGGCACGAGCCATTCCGATGGAGGGCTGAGGAGATCTGCGAAGTGCAGGGCGCTCGAGGGTCTTGGCGAGGTTGGACCGCTTCCCTCAACTCGAGCAGGCCAGGTGACGAAGTGCATCCTGGGCACAGTCCTGCGGGGAGGCCGCGTGAGCTGGCCCGATCAGCCCGTGTTGCGCAGGCCGCGGGCGATGCCCCGTACGGTCTGGGTCAGGACGCGCGCGAGTTCGGGGTCTTGCCGATCGCCCGCTCGCCAGCGGCGTAGCAGATCGACCTGGATGAAGCTCAAGGGATCGACGTAAGGATTGCGCAGGCGGATCGAACGGCTCAAGGTGGGGTCGTTCTCGAGCAGCTCGCTCGACTGTCCGATCTCGAGGATGGTGGCCACCGCCTGCTCGTGCTCGCGCCGAATGCTAGGAAAGAGTCTCTCGCCGACCTCGCCCGCGAGCTCGGCGTAGCGGGCCGCGATGTCGAGGTCGCTCTTGGCGAGGACCATCTCCACGTCGGCCAGGAACATCTGCAGGAAAGGCCAGTTCCGGGCCGCGTCTCGCACGGCCGCGAGCCCGTGCTCGCGCACGGCCGCCGACAGTCCCGTGCCCACTCCGAACCAACCTGGCAGGACGGCGCGGCACTGGGTCCAGGCGAAGACCCAGGGAATGGCGCGCAGGTCGGTGATGGCCTTCATCTTCCTGCGCCGTGAGGGGCGCGAGCCGATCTGCAGGCGTTCGATGACGTCGATCGGGGTCATGTCCCGGAACAGGGTCGGGAAGTCGGGCTCGTCGTGAACCAAGGCTCGGTAGCAGGCCCGGCTCTCACGCCCCAGGGTTTCGGCGATGGCCCGCTGCTCGTCCGTGGCCGGGCGTGCGGGCTCTCCCGCCGTGCGCTCGAGCAGAGCGCCGACGGTCAGCTCGAGGGTACGACTGGCGATGCCGCGCAGGCCGAACTTGGCTCCCACGACCTCTCCCTGCTCGGTGGTGCGGATGTGTCCGCCCAGCGCCCCGGGCGGCGCGGCCAGGATGCCGGTACGCGGCTTGGAGCCACCGCGGCTGATCGAACCACCCCGGCCGTGGAACAGGGTGAGCTTCAGGCCCAGCTCGCCGGCCGTCGCGACCAGGCGCTCCTGGGCCCGATCGAGGGCGACGCGGGAGGCCGCGATGCCGCCGTCCTTGTTGCTGTCGGAGTAGCCCAGCATGACGACCTGACGCGAACCGCGGGCCTTCAGGTGTGCGGCGTAGGTCGCGTCTTGCGCCAGCGCTCGCAGAACGTCGGGCGCTGCCCGCAGGTCGTCGACGGTCTCGAACAGCGGTGCCACGTCGATCGGCACGCGGCCCTGTTCGTCCAGGCAGCCGCCGGCTCGCGCCAGGAGCAGGACGGCCAGGGCGTCGTCCGCAGCGCGCGCCATCGAGATCACGTACGGACCCAGCGCCTTCGCGCCGTAGCGCTCCCTGGCCTCGGCCAGCGCACGGAACACCTCCAGCGTCTCTCGGGCCGTGGAGTCCGCAGGTTCCTCTGCCCCGGGTTCGATCCGCGCGAGTCCACGCACGATGCGTGCCGCGCGTTCCCCGGTGGGCAGCGCCGAGAACTCCGCTTCGCGCAGCAGAGCTCCACAGGCTGCGTGCAGGTCCTCGGAGTCCTGGCGGACGTCGAGGGCCGCCAGATGGAAGCCGAAGGTGTCGACTCGCCAGAGGGTGCGGCGCACGAGGGCCAGGCCGGAGCGCGCTCCCCCGTGTCCCTCCAGGCTGGTGGCGATCAGGTCAAGGTCCGCCCGGAACTCTTCCGGGGGGCCGTAGCCTTCCTCGTCCCCCCGACCCTTGCGTGCCAGTCGCGCGGACATCAGCCACAGGAGCCTGCGGTAGGGCATGTCGGAGTAACTCGCCGGCACGGCGGCATCCTCCTCGGGCAGACGCGCGGCGTATTCCCGCACGCGTTCGATCAGGGCTGCGTCGATCTCGACCCGCGTCGCGGATTGGGACAGGTGCTCGTGCAGCCCTCGCAGGTCTTCCCCATAGCGTCGCAGGGCGAGCTGGAGGTGCCGTTCCAGGGTGGCCCGGATCGTGTGGGCGCCGACGTTGGGGTTGCCGTCCATGTCTCCGCCGGCCCACGAAGCGAAGCGGACGACGGGACGTTCGATGCGTACCGGCTCGCCGTAGGCCAGCTCGAGGGCGCGCTCCAGCTCTTCGTGCAGAGCCGGAACCACGCGGTAGAGCACGTCGGAGAGGAAGAAGAGCACGTGTTCGACTTCGTCGGCCACGGAGGGACGATCCGGTAGCTCCTCGTCCGTCTGCCAGCCCGAGGCCATCTCGAGCGCGATGCGCTCGTCCAGGACGGAGAGGGTCACCGGGTCCAGGGCCTCGGCCCCGAAGCGCTCCACCAGGGCTCGAGCGAGGCGCTGCTCCTTCTTGAGCAGGGTCCTGCGCACCGATTCCGTGGGGTGGGCCGTGAAGACGGGTTCGACGACCAGGGTTTCGAGGGCCGCCTTCACCTCGGCCAGGGGTGTGCCGCCCTGGGCGAGGCGCTGGGCCGTGGCCCGCAGGCTGCCGGGCTGAACGCCGGTACCCTTCAGGTAGTCGATGCGCCGTCGCATGCGGTGCACCTGTTCGGCGGTGTTGACCACGCCGAAGTAGGCGCTGAAGGCGCGCACGACGTCGAGGGACTTGTCCGGGGCCAGTTGCCCCAGGAGTGACGAGAGCTCGTCCCCCGAATTCCGATCGCCCCGGCGCCGGCGCCTTGCGGCTTTGCGGGCTGCCTCGACCGTTTCGAAGACTCCGGGCGGCGCCAGCTCCCGAAGAAGCTCACCCAGGAGCGACCCCAAACGGCGGACGTCGGCACGCAAAGGACGGTCTTTCTCGGGGAAGTGAATCGCGTCGGTCCTGGTCGAGGGAGGAGTCATGCCCGACATTCTGCGGGCTGCCGCTCTCCGCGAGAAGCGGCAAGGGGCGAACCCGAAAGGAGTCAACGTCCGATACCCCCGACCTCTCGAAGGTTTCCTGTCCAGGAGGAGCGAGGCTTCGAGTCGCAATCCTCGGCCTCATCGCCACCTTCGCAAGTCCTCTGGACCCGCTGTTTCTTGGGTCCCAGGCCGTCGGCGATCCGGGCCTGGGGATCGTCTCGTCGGCTTCGACGTTGCAGTCGAGGAGAATCCCCACGACTTTGGACGAATGGCTTAGGGTAGGGCTCTTCCAGGAGGCCCTTCATGAGAATGCGCGAGTTGCTCGTTTCGTTGCTTGCCATGTTCGTTGTTCTGCTCGGCTGGAGCTACGGCTTCCAGGCGGCGAACCCCACCGATCGCGGAGCCAGCCCGGGTGACCCCCATGAACGCATCCGGTGCGCCGATTCCATCCTCGACCAGGCCACGGGGGGCTGTCTCCTGGCGACCTCCAGGCCCAAACCCGGCCTGCTTTTCCCGCCTCCGCACGATGGTGGCCGGGACAACCAAACGGGCAACCGCGCCTTCGTCGGCGGGGGAGTGGAGAATCTGGCAACGGGACGCCGTTCCACGATCGGTGGCGGCTGGCGCAACGAGGCGCGCTTCGAGTACGCCACGGTCATGGGGGGCTCCGAAAACGAAGCTCGCGCCTTCGCCACCGTCGGAGGTGGCAACCGCAATGCGGCGCAGGGAAGTTTCTCGACGATCAGCGGCGGTAGGTCCAATTCCGCCACCGGAGACTACTCCACGGTCACGGGCGGCGAGGGCAATCAGGCTCGTGGTCAAGGAGCGGCGGTCATCGGTGGCAACAGCAACCTGACCCGTGGAGACTTCGGTTTCATCGGTGGAGGAGGCGGGAACGATGCCGATGGCTCACACTCCGTTGTCGGGGGTGGATTGACCAACTCGGCGGAGGGTTCCTATTCCACCGTGGGTGGGGGGCGAGCCAACCGAGCGACGGGCGACTACGCCGTGGTCCTGGGCGGAGAGGACAATCAGGCTGCTGCCCAGTTCGCCATCGTGGGGGGCGGGTCCCGGAACCGCGCGACGGGGGCCTACTCGGTCGTCGCGGGGGGAGACTCCAACGTCAGCTCGGGTTCCTACGCGACGGTGCCGGGGGGCGAGGCCAACAGCGCAGGCGGAGACTTCTCCTTTGCGGGGGGACGTCGAGCGAAGGCCGAGCATCCCGGTGCCTTCGTCTGGGGAGACAGCCAGGACGTGGACAAGAGCTCGTCGGCGGCGGATGAGTTCAACGTGTACGCGAGCGGCGGAGTGCGCATCTTCTCGAACGCTGCCGGCGACACGGGGGTTCAGCTGGCTCCGGGGTCGGGCACCTGGACGACGGTCAGCGATCGCAACGCCAAAGAGAACTTCGAGCCTGTGGACGGGGTCGAAGTGCTCGAGCACCTGCTCGGAGTGGACATCTCGACCTGGAACTACGCGGCCCAGAAGGACGAGGTCCGGCACATGGGGCCCATGGCCCAGGACTTCTACCGGGCCTTCGGCCTGGGCCTGGGCCCGCGCACGATCGACACCGTTGATGCTGACGGGGTGGCGTTGGCTGCCATCCAGGGGCTGGCCCTCTTGCTCGAAGAGCGGGACGAACAGATCGAGGTTCTCCTGCGGTCCAACGAAGAGCTACGGGAGGACCTGGACCGTCACGCCCGCGACTTGCGTGCGGCGCTGGCCGAACTCGGGGAGGCCAAGTGATGGGATTCTCCAACCTATTCTTTCGCAGCGCGGTCATCACCGGCCTGGGGCTCTTTCTCTCCGCACCCCAACGAGACTCCGGCTTCGAAGCTCTGCCTTCACCCTCCGATAGCGAGACCTGTGTATCGGCTCTTCGGGATCAAAGGCGCGAGCAGTGTCTCTTCGCGTCTTCCACGCCCACCCCGGGTTTTTTGTTCCCGCCGCCGCATGACGGCGGTGTTGGAAACACGGTGGTCGGCGATTCCTTCGTCGGCGGAGGCTGCTACAACTCCTCAGGTGGCTTCCGATCGGTCACCGTGGGTGGCGAATCGAATCAAAGTGTTTTTGCCGAAGTGGGCGGTGGTCGGGCCAACGTGTCGAGAGGAGGCACGATCGGCGGGGGCTACGCCAATACGACCTACAGCAATGCGACCATCGGCGGCGGAGTTGGCAACGCGGACTATGGCTATCCCGACTGCACGGTGGGCGGTGGTGCCAGGAACCAGGCCTACTATTACTATGGAACCGTAGGGGGCGGCGCGGACAACCTGGTCGTGGGCGGGGGAGGCA